>JAHKAT010000268.1 GCA_018825925.1 Bacteroidota bacterium
ACTCCTGAATTAGTAACCGGGGTTTGGGTTGGTGCCGAAGACAGAGCGGTACGTTTTACTTCTATGGCCTGGGGACAAGGAGCGCGCATGGCCTTGCCAATTTATGGATATTATATGCAGAAAGTTTATAAAGACGCCGACATCGCCTTGAGTACCACCGATTTTACGGTTCCAAATGCATGGGACCCTCAACAGTTTCAGTGTGGAAATGAAGGGTTGAGTAGAAGTCCAGAAAATCCATTTTTTTAAGATATGAACAAAGTAGTAAAAGACGTTGAAGAAGCATTGGCAGGAGTAAAAGACGGAATGACTCTTATGTTAGGAGGATTCGGACTTTGCGGAATTCCTGAAAATTCTATTGCCCAATTGGTGCGCCAAGGTGTCAAAAATTTGACGTGTATTTCAAACAATGCAGGAGTAGACGATTTTGGTTTGGGATTATTGCTTCATAGCAAACAAATCAAAAAAATGATAAGCTCCTACGTTGGTGAAAATGACGAGTTTGAGCGACAAATGCTTTCTGGTGAATTGGAAGTAGATTTAATTCCTCAAGGCTCTTTGGCCGAAAGATGTCGCGCTGGCGGTGCGGGTATTCCTGCTTTTTTTACCCCTGCTGGATATGGAACCGAGGTTGCCGAAGGAAAAGAAGTTCGCGTATTCAATGGAAAACCACATATTTTGGAAACAGCCTTAAAAGCTGACTTTGCCATTGTGAAAGCCTGGAAAGGTGATACCGCTGGTAACCTTGTTTACAAAGCTACAGCCCGCAATTTTAACCCTATGATGGCGATGGCCGGAACAATTACTGTGGCTGAAGTGGAAGAATTAGTGCCTGCAGGTGAGTTGGATCCAAATGAAATTCATACTCCTGGAATTTTTGTTCAACGAATTTTTAAAGGAGCTACGTTTGAAAAACGTATTGAACAAAGAACGGTTCGTCAGCGTTAAGCACCACTAAGTAGATTCTATGAATAAAGTATTGACGTATAAAAGATTGGCTTATTTTCTATGTGCCTTTCTTTGGACATACCTTTTTATACGCGCTTGGTTTAACGAACCTTTACACGATGAAATTGCTACCTATTTCTTCTATATTTATCAAGGAGACTATTGGGGTGATTCTATGGTGGTGGACGCCAATAATCATTTACTTAATTCAATAATCGGTCATTTTATTTATCCTTTCGCCAAGGAGCAATTGTTCTGGTACCGACTTCCCTCTTTACTTTCTTTGTTTCTTTATTTCTATGCTACATATCAACTTTGTAAGCTCTATAAAAGTGAACTTGTAGGTTTTTTAACCTTTGTGGCTCTCAATAGTATTCCATTCATAATGGAGTATTTTGCTTATACTCGGGGCTATGGGATTTCTCTTGGGTTTTTCATGCTGGCCTTCTATTATTTTTCAAAATACCTTCAAAATCGATCTATCTGGTATCTGTTTTTTTGCTTTGGCGGGGTAATTATTGCGATTTCGGCAAATCTTACCTTTATTCAAACAGGGTTAATGCTAGCCGTGGTAGGCTTGGTATTTATTCTGCAACAAAAGCAATTTAATGTGCGAACTAAAATAGGTCATGGTTTGGTTGTTCTTGTTTTTATATCTCTCACTGTTCCAGCATCCATGTATGCTCTTTTTCTGAAAGACGCTGGTGCCTTATATTATGGAAGCTTAGACGGAATGTGGTTAACAACAGGTCGCTCTTTGGTGCGTTATATCTTTTTTAACGATGGATGGTTTTCCGCTTCCATTGTTGGGGTTATTTTCGGTGCAATTATTTTGGTGGTATTGCGTAAAATTAAAAACCAAAATCCATTCAAAACAATAGATTTTCAATATGCCGTTTATGCTCTTCTATTCGGTAATCTTGTTGCCATTTGGATTTTAGCCACTTTTCTGGAGGTTAATTTTCCTGAAGACAGAACGGCTTTTGGTATTGTTCTTTTTACCCTTCTTGCTTTAGGTTATTCTTTTGATTTATTGAAAGGAAAGTGGAGTAATCTAATTTTGATTTACCTCTATTTTCCAATTGCTTTTGTGGCAAACATGACTCTCCATACCTCTGTGTTTTCGCCAGATGATAGGATGACCAACTCTTTTTATAAAGAAGTTAAACCTCACATCAATCAGAATACTAGCTTGATGATCTACTCCATCATGCGCTGGTCGTGGCCCATGCACGAATCTAAAGTTCAACGAAAGGCTCCTATGTATAATTCATACAATGTCAATCAGGTATATGCCGACGTGTTGTTAACCAAAACCAATTATTATCGAAATCCAAAAATATTAGAATTGTACGACACCATTGCCATCAGCCCTTCGTCCAGGCATATCGCTTATAAACGCAAGGTTCCAATGCTTCGCGAATTAATTCTTGAAGGCCCTGTAATAAATGGAAGCATGCAAGGTGAATATTTCAACTTACTTGATACCAATTCACTCCCAAAAATAGCCAACAATCAACCCTTGTTATTGACGGTGAAGGGACATTTGAAAACCTTTGAGAAACAGAACAAAGTACAATTAGTTTTTGCCATTTTCGACGCCGATGAAAAGCTCATTGATTATTCGTTTTATCCTTTCGAATATACCTTTCAAGGTCAAAAGATAGACAGTGATTTTAATCACCACTTTATCCTTGAAAGTATTGCAAAAGGGGCGAAAAAGTTGAAAGTTTATTTCTGGAGTAGACAAAATG
Source organism: Bacteroidota bacterium (assembly GCA_018825925.1). GTDB lineage: Bacteria > Bacteroidota > Bacteroidia > Flavobacteriales_D > Crocinitomicaceae > UBA2040. The sequence continues at coordinate 2,703 of JAHKAT010000268.1, forward strand.
ATCAAATTGAAGTCAAAAATGCAAAATGTTATCTTTACCTTTTAAAAGAAAATCAAAATGGCCCTCGATAAAAACGGAATAGCACAAAGAATCGCTCAAGAATTAAGAAATGGTTGGTATGTGAACTTGGGAATTGGTATTCCGACTTTGGTCGCCAATTATATACCTGATGGCATAGACGTAGAGTTTCAGTCTGAAAACGGGATCTTAGGAATGGGTGCTTTTCCTTTCGATGGAGAAGAGGATGCTGACCTAATCAATGCTGGTAAACAAACCATTACTGCACTAAATGGTGCTGTGTTTTTTGATTCCGCGACTTCCTTTGCTATGATTCGTGGCCAACATGTTCAACTAACGGTTTTAGGAGCCATGGAAGTTTCTCAAAATGGAGACATCGCCAATTGGAAAATTCCCGGAAAAATGGTGAAAGGCATGGGAGGGGCAATGGATTTAGTGGCTTCTGCCGAAAATATTATTGTTGCCATGATGCATACCAATCGCGCTGGAGAATCCAAAATACTTTCTGATTGTACCTTGCCTTTAACAGGCGTTGGCTGCGTTAAAAAAGTGGTCACCGATTTAGCCGTTTTAAATATTGATGCCGGAGCTTTTCACTTGGTAGAGCGCGCACCTGGCGTAAGCGTCGAAGAAATTGTTGAGAAAACGGAAGGGAAACTTATCGTTCCTCCCTTCGTTCCTGAAATGAAATTTTAACAATGCGAGAGTCCTTTTTAAAAGGTAGTAGTTTAATCATTTGCTCCCTGTGGCTCTTGTTGCAATGGTCTCGCTACACCGTTCCTATTGATTGTGGTGACGGCATTATGCATTTCTTCATTTCTGAGGCTAGTTGGCAAAACCCCCTTCTTTTTCTGCACCACTGGGGCAAGCCATTTTTCATTCTTCTTTCTTCGCCCTTCGCTCAATTTGGAATGTCAGGTCTCGTTGTTTTCAATGTTTTGATATTTGCCGGAACAGTTTTTATCGGTTGGCGAATTTTAAAGAAATTAGACACACCGCTACTACTTCAATTATTACTTCCCTTTTTTCTTGTGTATACAAAGGACTATACAGAAACTATTATAGGTGGATTAACGGAGCCGCTTTTTAGTTTTGTTTTGGTATTGGGCACCTGGAGTTTGATGCATAAAAAATGGACCTTTTTCGCTTTTTTCATTGGATTATTGCCATTTTGTAGAAGTGAGGGTCAGTTGCTAATTCTCATTGCGATCCCTATTTTGTTGTATTACAAACAGTGGAAAACAATCCTTTTTCTATTCGTTCCATTTTTCATTTATTCGATCGTTGGCTTAATTGCTCAAGGTGAATTTTGGTGGTATTTCACTCAATCTCCCTACAGCATGGACAATGCTATTTACGGCTCTGGTGCTTGGAATCACTATTTTATTTCATACAAAAACTATCTTGGGAATCACGGATTGTTTAGCCTTGCATTGGCCCTGGTTTTGTTTTTTACTCTATTGATAAAAAAAGGATGGAGCACCTTTAATTGGCCCATGTTATTCCTTTTATTTTCAGGTTTTATTGGCGTGCTGTTTGCTCATTCATATTTCTGGGCAAATGGATTGAATGGATCTATGGGTTTAACTAGAATTACCACACAAGGACTTCCTTCTTTGTTGATTGGATCACTCTATATAATCGGTCGTTTTAAAATTGAGTTTTCAAGGGTGTACTTTTTTCAAATTGGCCTTTTCTTATTTTTAACGGTTGTTCTTGTTCGTAAATTTGAGGTAAACCCTGGGGTAACAGAAGGCGATCAAGCTGTTCTTGATGCTACCAAACTTCTAAAAAAGAATAAGGCTGAAAGGCATCACACTCTTTACCATCACCCTTTGTTTGCATACACAATGGATTATAATTCACTGCTGCCGGATAAGAAATCTAGATTTTATTATCACCGGGGGACCATTGCTGACATGAAATCCAATTTAAAACATGGAGATATCATTACTTGGGATGGACATTTTGGGCCTCGTGAAATGAATTTGCCTTTCGACTCACTTTATCTTGATTCCGAAATTGTTTTAATTCAAAATCATGAGATCAAAGGGCCACTCTTCCCAACCGGTTTTTTCGTTTTTCAATACGTACCTGCCACCTTTAAATTAAGTCCTGAAAAACTTCGCATAGATCATGTGATTTACAATCAAATTGTCCCTTCATCCACCGACGAATTTATACCCATTTATAAAAAAGAAAACCTCAATAGTACTTTACAACTAGAGTTGAATATTTCTGGTTCTAGTGATGAAGTTTTAGTTTTTGCAACTAAAAACGGAGCGTATTATAGGACTTTTCCGTTGAACAAAACATCTAAAATTCGCGCCCTGTTTACAGATGAAGAAGAAATTGTGATGTATGTGTGGAACCGCAGTAGAACTCCACTAAAAGAAGTTCGAGTAAAAGTGGTTGAATTCAGTGAAAAGTTACACCCACTTTATTCGAACTAAATTACTTTTTGTAAAAATGCATTTCTTCAATGTACTTTTCTACTGGCGGAGTTACCATAAAAGATATTGATTTTCCTTCGCCTGCTTTTTTTCTAATTTCACTTGCAGATAGGTGCATCATTGGCGTGTTATCGCAAAATACTATGTTTTTGTGCGTTAATGCCGCTTCCTTAGTGCCGTTTTCTACCTTTCGGGGGTAAACATAAATCGTATGTTTGGCAACAATTTGCTCGTAGTTTTTCCATTTATGAAAGGTGCGAATATTGTCTTCACCCATGATTAATGAAAATGAATTAAGAGGGTACTTTTCCTCCAAACGAACCAAGGTATCAATTGTGTACGATGGTTTAGTCATAGTGAATTCTATGTCCTCCGCTTTAAATTTAGGCTGACTTTCTATTGCCATTTGCACCAAAGCCAAACGATGGTGATCGGCCAATAAACTACTTTTTTCTTTGTGCGGACTGTGAGGCGAAACCACAAACCAAATTGCTTCAAGTTCAGTTTCTTCCAACATATGATTGGCAATAATTAAATGGCCAACATGAATAGGGTTAAAGGAACCGAAAAACAATCCTACTTTCATTTTTTTAAAAATTCGCCGACTACCAAAGTGGCAGTGGCTATTGCTTTATTTAGATCATCATTGATTAAAACAATGTCAAAATCTTCCGCTTTTTCCAACTCAGCATTGGCTTTACTCATTCGTTGGACTATTTTATCTTCCGTTTCAGTGCTTCGTGAACGCAATCTTTTTTCCAATTCCTCATAACTAGGAGGTTGAACAAAAACAGCCAAGGCATTTTCTTTAAAAATATTCTTCAGGTTCAGTCCACCAATTACGTCGACATCAAAAATGACTGTTTTTCCTTGACTCCAAATCGATTCCAGTTCAGATTTTAAAGTACCGTAATAGTTGTTGGTGTACACCTCCTCCCATTCCACAAACTCATCGTTCAATATCGCCTGCTGAAATCTTTCTAATCCGATAAAATGGTAATCCGAGCCGTCCACTTCATTTGGTCGAGGATCACGACTACATGCCGAAATAGAAAAAGATAATTCCGGAATTTGTTTCAATAAGGCATGAACAATCGTTGTTTTACCTGCTCCACTTGGGGCTGAAAAAATAACGCATTTTCCTTGAGATTTCATTGTATTCTGCTTATAATGTATTCAATACTTGTTCTTTAATTTTTTCGAGGTGGTCTTTCATATCCACTACTTTTTTCTGCATTTCTGCATGATTGCATTTACTGCCAAGCGTGTTGATTTCTCTACCTATTTCTTGGCATATAAAACCAAGTTTTCTGCCAATTGCACCTTCTTCCATCGTTTGTAAAAAATAATCCAAATGATTCGTTAAACGCATTTTTTCTTCTGAAACATCGAACTTTTCCATGTAAAAAATCAATTCTTGTTCCAGACGATTGGCATCATAACTTCCTGTTTTAATCTCCTCCAGTTGTTTTTCCATTCTCTGTCGAACGATTTCAACTCGTCCTGCTTCAAATGGTGCTGTTTCTAACATTAATTGTCGAATTCCTTCAATTTGTTTTATAAATTCAATTTTCAACGCAGCGCCTTCTTGTTCTCTAAATTCTTGTAATTTGTTACATGTTTCTTGAGCTAGATTCATCACCCAATCCTTCTCATCCGTGGTTAACACCTCTTTTTCAGTTGTATACACTTCGGGCAATCTTACAATCATTGACAAATAATCTTTAGACTCCTCTCCCAAAGCGTCATTGGCCGCCTTTAAATCATCGTAATATGATTTTACCAAAGCTTGGTTCAAACGAACGCTAGTCGATTCACCTGCATCTTCCAAAAACAAATTAACATCCACCTTGCCCCTTTCGAGAGCATCCGTTACCATCTTTCGAATTCCAGATTCTAACTCCCGAAAAGTATGATGCGTACGCACCGTTAAATCCATCCCTTTGCTGTTAAGCGCACGAATTTCAATTGAAATCTTTTTTCCTTTAAAAGTTCCAGTAGCTTTTCCAAAGCCAGTCATGGATTGCAACATATACAATTTGTTATTTGTTCAAAGTTAAAAATAATGAGGACGTTGGATTTATTTCATTTGGGTATTGCGGGTTTTCTTTTTATTGAGGTGATGTAAACTCCGACAAAAATAATCAACATATACCCCAACTTCTCCATGGTTATGGTGTGGCGATAATCTTCTGTAAAGCCAATATATGCGAAAAGTATTGCAAAGAATATGACCAAAACAGGTTGTATGTAAATATAGGCCGCACTTGTAGATGGCGACAAATATTTCAAACCATACATGGTTAATAAATAGGCCAAAAATGTAACGCAAACAATCACATACAATACTTTAAACAACACAACTCCTGTGATTACACTAAAATCAGTGGCTAAAAAGTGGGGTATCGTTGGTGTAAAAACAAGGACATAAAGTAAACCAAAAGAAAAGGTATAGCAGATGACTGTGAGGGGTTGATACTTTTTCATCAAGGGTTTGGCGATGACCAAATACACGGCATAACTAGCTGCATTAATCAAAAGCAATAAATCGCCCATTGCTAAATCAGTACTTTTAGCACCACTCGATAAGGTTAACAAAATTGCGCCACTCGCTCCCAATAAAACGCCAATAACTCGGTTTCTTGTCAGCCCCTCTTTTAAGAGAAAGTAGGATAAAATAACAACCATAATAGGATTAAGGGTCATTATAATTCCAGAATTAATCGAAGTCGATAAGTTTAGCCCGTGAAAAAAGCAAAGTTGATTAATTGCAATTCCAAAAAGCCCACATAATGCCAAACGGCCCCAATCTTTACGCTCAATTTTTTGGCGTTTATTTACCACCAGATATACAATCCAAAATAACAAACAAGCGCCTGTAACTCTTAAAAGAATGAACACATTGGGCGTTAAAATTTCTGGCATAATGCCTTTCGCAATAACATGATTGGCCCCATAAAATGTATTCACTAAAAGTACGGCAAGGTGTGCCCATAACAATTTCGAGATCTTCATCTATTAAAAGATTCTACTGCTGCCTCTACGTCTTTTTTTGCATTTCCTATAAAAACTTCGTCTTCATTGATTATGAATGGACGTTTCAAAAAAGTATATTCTTCAAGCATGTATTTTCGAAAATCTTGCTCCGTAAGCTTCATTTCATTCAGTCCCAATGCCCTATACTTCATTGCTCTTTTAGAAAACAGCGCTTCGTAACTTCCAACCTTCTCTTTCATCCAGTCCAATGTTTTTTCGTCGATGTTTTGCTCTTTTATATTTTGAAGAACGACCTCCTCTGAGGGGTTTATTTGAGCAATGATTTTTTGACAGGTGTTGCAGTTTGCTAAATGATAAATTTTTTTCATCGATTACCGATTTTGCATGTATTCTTTATTTCTTTTTTGATCGTCTTCTGTGCCGGAATTACAACCTTTTATTCGGTCTTTGAACAACCAAATGAATTTCAAACGGGCTTCAAACGGTCGGTAGGTAGATGAAAACCATTGCAGCGACGGGTTTCCTTTGTTCCATTCATAAAAGCCAACCAACGGCGTTCCCACTGATGGAATTACATAAAACCCTCTTCGTATTTTAAACCCAAAGCCAATAGAGGCATGCATTTGAGCGAAAAACTGTTTTGAATATTTTTGTTCACCATAGAGGAAATCTTCGTCATAATTATAACTATCCCCTACACTTCGATAATCGAAATTTGCTCCTAACCCGAGGTCTAAAAAGTGCCCTGATTTCAAATAAAAGTTTCTGTGACCAGTAAAACGAGCATAAGGTAAAATATGGTTGAATCTCGCCGTGGCATAGTCTGTACTGATAACATTTTTTTCATTGTCTAAATATTCGATTCTGAATTTTTCCTCAGCTCCATAGAACTTAACACCTATGCCCCAATCCCAATAAGAAAAGATCTTTATTTTTCTCCCCGCTATTGGTATGGACAAACCATTGGATGGAAAATGAGCCATTCCAATTTCAGCAAAACCCCCAAAACCCCTTTCGGGATTGTAATTGTAGCGGTATCTACCATTACTGGTGTCTGAATCTACCCAGGTATTGTTCTCTTTTCCATGCAAATAGATTCCGCCTACTGAAAGTTGAATTCCATACGGTTTGTAATTGCCAAAGTCTCTTTTTCCAAAGGTGTTTTTGCGTTTATTTGGTGTTAAATCTCTACGTGATTGACTGAAACTCTCAAGACTAAAAAAAAGGATGAATATGGCTATTAAAAATTTATACATGGTTTTTTTCTTTCTCTAATAAACGTAATATTTTTGTCATTGTTACCTCATCGTCCCAGTTATCATGGATTGTTGGGTCTTTCATTACCTCATCCATCAAGGCTCGTTGTTTCAATCCATTGGCCAATGCCTCGTGATATGGAGTATGTGAAAAAGTAACTAAAGAATACAAAGGCATCCATTTATCGGGGTGCAAACGTGTGAATTTCGCCTCTATTTTTTTGCGGAGCAAAAAGTCAGGATCGGCCGTTTTATCGCGCATTTCGATATAATTGTATAAAGCCAAATCTGCGATGGCATGCCCGTCTTTAAATCGTGTATCCGAAAATGATTTCATTAATCCTTCCCAGTTTCCATTCGCCTGTTCGTACATTTTGGAAAAAACAGTACAATCTTCAAATCCTGCATTCATTCCTTGTCCGTAAAATGGAACAATTGCATGTGCCGCATCCCCCATCAACAAGACGTCATCGTTTACTTGCCATGGGTCACATTTAACAGTTACTAAGCTTCCGACAGGATTGTCAAAGAAGTCAGCTTTCAAATCAGGAATCAATTCTATCGTGTCTGGAAAATAGTCTTGAAAAAAGACCATCAGCTTTTCTGCTGTGTTTAAGCTGTCAAACGACAATTTTCCTTGCATTGGAAAAAACAGGGTGCAAGTAAAGCTTCCATTCAAGTTTGGAAGTGCAATCATCATAAATTCTCCTCTTGGCCAAATGTGTAAACAGTCATTTTGCAAGCGGTGAGTGCCATCCAAATTGGCAGGAATTTCCAATTCTTTATATCCGTGTGTTAAATATTGCTGTGCATAATTGAATTGAGCGGAACGTTGCAATCTTGATCGAACAGCCGAAAAAGCACCGTCGCACGCAAACAATTTATCGAATTCATAAGTGATAATATCCTTGTCTAGGTTTTGCATCACAAGAGTATTATCTCTTAAATCTACATCCTTCGTTTTTAGATTGAAATGGTAATCAACGTTATCGTAATGTTTTGCTTCATTCATTAAAATCTGATTGAGCCGGCCACGAGAAACGGAAAAAATCGATTCGTTGTTTACTCCATAAGGTTGATAACTGAGATTTCCTTGCTTGTCGTGCATACAACGCTGAAACATAGGAAGAGCAATTTCTCTAATTTTTTGGTCAACGCCAGCAAGTTCTAACGCTTTCCAACCTCGATCAGACAAGGCTAAATTGATAGATCTTCCACCAATCATTTCCACTTCTCTCAAATCCGGTCGCCGCTCAAAAACTTCCACTTTGTAGCCTTTACGTGCCATTAAAATTGCCTGTAAACTTCCAACCAATCCAGCGCCAACAATTCCGATTTTTTTCATCTGTATAAATTTAATGGTTTGAGATAGATGTTCACTTTCAATTTGACAATTTCTTTCAATGAATGAATAAAAAATACGGTGTGCTCATATCTGTTCGTGGCGCCTATTTAATTGTTATCTATTCTTCCACTGCGAAGAATATCTCGTTTCAAAGTTTTTTTTCTCAGATCGCTCTTTGAGTTTACGGCTAAAAATATAATTGCTCGCTCTCCACAATGCTATTCCTGCAAAAAGCACAAGTATGGTTTGCATTCCAATGGTTGTATACGCTCCTGTTTCATCCAGTTTTCCAGAATATTTTACTTTAACCAGGGTTTGTGCATTCATATCTCCAGAATTGTTTCTTCCAAAACCTTTGCAAACTGGTAAACATCCGTGTAAGAATTATACATTGGTGCCGGCGCTACTCGAATTACATTGGGTTCGCGCCAATCGGCAACAACTCCTTTTGCAGAAATTTTATTGTACAAGTCCTTCCCTAAACCATGCAGAAGAATCGATAATTGGGCTCCTCTTTCCGCCGGGTTTCTAGGTGTTATAATTTCAAAGGAGCATTTTTCCTTATGGGTTTCTGTTAATTCATCCAATAAAAACTCCAAATAACCGGTTAATTTGTCTCGTTTTGCCGCCAAAGCCTCCATCCCTATTTCATCAAATAAATCAAGAGAAGCATCATGCGCTGCCATCAACAAGATAGGTGAATTACTTAATTGCCAAGCTTCGGCCGACGGAATTGGGTCAAAACCTGGCTCCATCAAAAATCGTCGCTCTTTGTTGTGACCCCACCAACCAGCAAATCGGTTGAGTTCTTTATTGTCGTGGTGTTTTTCATGAACAAACAACCCAGAAACTCCTCCTGGTGATGAATTCATGTATTTATAGGTGCACCATGCGGCAAAATCCACTTTCCATTCGTTTAACTTCAACTCTATATTTCCAGCGGCATGCGCTAAATCAAAACCAACGATTGCACCTTGAGCATGACCCCATTCGGTAATAGATTTCATATCCATCACTTGTCCGGTGTAATAATTCACACCACCAATCATAATCAATGCAAGCTCATCCCCTACCTCCTTTATTTTGGACTGAATGTCTTCCATTCTCAAGGTGTGTTCTCCTTTTCTAGGGAAAATTTCTATCAAATTATCTTTTAAATCAAGTTTGTGAAACTTGAGCTGTGTTTCCAAAGCATATTGATCACTTGGAAAAGCCTTTCCTTCGCAAATTATTTTTGTTCTTTTCCCTTTCGGTTGAAAAAAAGAAACCATTAATAAGTGAAGATTTGTTGTTAATGAATGTGTTACAACAACCTCTGTTGCTTTCGCTCCTACAATTTTCGCCGCTTTTTTAGAAATTGGCTCATGATAAGAAAACCATGGTTGTTCTGCATGAAAATGACCTTCTACTCCCCATTTGTGCCAGTTATTCAACTCTTTTTGAATATATTCTGAACACTTTTTTGGCTGCAACCCAAGTGAATTTCCAACAAAATACAAAGGCGGGTTTTTAGTAAACGTAGGAAATAAAAATTCCGCACGATATTTCGCTAATGGGTCTTGTTGATCTAATTTTTGGGCAAATTCTGCTGAATTTTCGTATTTCATTTTCTTCAATCTTCTTGAATTGTAAAAATACTAAGTCTGCTTTGAATTAGGGCGTAATTTCAAATGTTAAAGTCCTTTTAACCCCAATTAAAGTAGATAACTTTGTAATTTTGTAAAAGCCTTTATGGGCTGTTTAATTATTTCATAGAAACCAAAAATAATGGGTCAGGATATATCTAGAAAAACAAGCGAAGCACTTTTTGAAAAAGCAAAAACATATTTCCCTGGTGGGGTCAATTCTCCTGTTCGTGCCTTTAAATCTGTGGATGGCGCACCTTTATTTTTCAAGCAAGGCATTGGTGCTGAAGTGATTGATGAGGATAACAATCGGTTTATTGATTTTTGCTGTTCGTGGGGTCCACTTATTTTGGGTCACCGAAATCAAAAAGTTTTTGAGGCCGTAATGGCTGCCATGGAGAATGGATCTAGTTTTGGAGCGCCTACCCGTTTAGAGAATGAATTGGCGGATTTAATCTTATCCAACAACCGTTTTATTGAAAAAATTCGCTTTGTGAGTTCTGGAACGGAAGCCGTAATGAGTGCTCTGCGTTTGGCGCGCGGCGTAACAAATAAGCCGAAGGTTCTAAAATTTGAAGGTTGTTATCACGGGCATGTTGATTCTCTTTTAGTTCAAGCTGGAAGCGGTTTAGCGACACTTGGAACTTCCTCTTCTGCAGGGGTTCCCGAAAGTTATGCCAATGAAACTTTGGTGGTTCCATTAAATGATATCGCCGCTTTACGTGCTTGTTTTGAAAGTTACCACAAGGTTCTTGCCTGTGCAATTATTGAGCCTATTCCTGCAAACAACGGTTTGTTGCTTCAAGAAAAATCCTTTCTTTTGGAATTGCGAAAACTCTGTACAGATTATAATGTCTTATTGATTTTTGATGAAGTTATCTCTGGATTCCGCGTTGGTTTCGAAGGCGCAACTGGTTTGTATAATATTCGTCCCGACATCATTACTTATGGGAAAATAATTGGTGGTGGCTTGCCTGTTGGCGCTTATGGTTCAAGTGCTGAAATAATGAGTCATGTTGCACCTGATGGTCCGGTTTATCAGGCCGGTACATTAAGCGGGAACCCCGTTGCAATGGCTGCTGGAATTGCTCAATTAACCGAATGTTTGACGCCCGGGTTTTATGAAGATCAAGAGAAAAGAACTCAAGATTTCATTCGTCCTATCAATGAGTTTGCAAAGGAAAAAGGATTGAATTTTGAAATTGTAAGTATCGGTTCCGTATTTTGGCTTTCGTTTGATGGGAAAAAAACCATTCGTCAAAGTTCACAAATCAATAGCGATATGAGTGGTTTCAGAAGTTTATTCAACGCTTTGTTAGCTGAAGGTATTTATATCGGCCCTAGTGGATACGAAGTTGGCTTTGTTTCTCAAGCACACACAGTTGCTGTTTTAGAAAAAGCTAGAGCTGCCTTTATTCACGCCTTGGGCAGTTTGATTTAATCATGATTTTTTTCGGTACAAAAACAGTTTTAATTAAAACAGAAAGGCAGTTTGAAAAATGCCTAACTTGTAATAATCACAACTGCGTCGAGGTTGGAGTGTTTCAAAAATACTTTCATCTTTATTGGATTCCTTTCACAGCACTGAAAAAGTTGTGGGTTTCCAATTGTACGCATTGTGGGAGAAAACTGGACGAGGAATATTTCTCTTTACCGATGAGAAATACGCGGGACATGATGAAACATGCTATAAAAACACCTTTATGGACTTTTAGTGGGGTCATTCTTGTTTTAACCTTTGCCACCTACTCCATTTTTAAGAATAGAAGTAATCGGGATGAGTATGAGGGTTTTATACTATCTCCGAACGTTGGAGATATTTACACGATAAAAACTTTCCAGGGAAATTACACCACCTATAAGGTTATAAAGAGTACGAAAGACAGTGTCTTTGTCAATCAAAATCAACACGAAACGGACAAATATTCTGGATTGGGAAGATTAAGAAATAAAAGCACTGCGGAATATGACAAGAAATTAATTTCCTTTTCAAATCAAGAAATTCAACGCTTGTATGCTTCAGACACTTTGCTTTCTGTGCAGCGATCCAAATAAAATCATTCGTTTACTCTTGCCGACTCTGGGCTGAAAATAGAATTTGGAACATTCGGATATTGGTTCGCTATTCCGCAAAACCAACAGTCGGTTGAAAAAGCCCCAAACTCCAGGAATTCCCAAGTTCCCTTGTTGTTTAAAAGCAAGCCTTCCACGTGACAACAGTCCTTAAAATCATCTTGAAAATCAATCACTTTTCCATCTTTACGTCGAACATCGCCTTCAAACCAAGCATAGTTGTTGGAGACCTTTAAATGGCGGACATTCAGTTTTATTTCGAACTGTAGGTCTTTTTTGATTTCATTTTTTAAAAGCTGTAACACTTCCTTTCTTTCTTTATAGTTAAAAAGTGTTTTCTTTTTCAGGTCCTTGGTCGTCTGTGCCTCCAGGTGACTAGTCAAAAAAATAAGTGAAGCTGCTAGCAAAAGAAATTTCATGCCGTTTATTTTATAACCTTCACGCGGAACATTTTATCCCAATATTTACCCGTCATGTAAAAGTCTTTGCTCTGCTTGTTAAAGGCAATTCCGTTCAATACATCTCCTCCATTCGCTCCTTTTGTAACCAGTTCTCTTGCGTCCATTACAGCCAAGAGTTTTCCGTTTTCCGGCTGAAAGGCTACAATTGCTTCGGTCATCCAAACATTGGCAAAAATAATTCCGTCCACAAATTCCAATTCATTCAATTTCCGAATCGGTCCTTGATTGTCATATACTTCTATGGTTTCAATTACTTCAAAGGTTTTAGGACTTCTTTTAGTGATTCGCTCCGTACCGTCCGACATATATAAAAACTCACCATCATTACACAAGCCCCACCCTTCTCCAGCATATGAAAATTCACTGATCAAGGTCAAAGTATTTTTGTCATACACAAAACACTTGCCTTGTGTATACGTGAGCTGGTAAATTTTGTCGTTAAGGATCGTAAT
>JAHKAT010000269.1 GCA_018825925.1 Bacteroidota bacterium
AGAATAGCGGATTCGGCAGGAAATTGTTCAATTCCTTTCAATAACGCTTTGCCTTTTTCCATGCCATCTGCTTCCAAACTTTCTTTTGCGTCATCAATATTTTGACCGACGCGGTAAGTGGAAGATTCCAAGACAAAAATACGCATGGCTTGCTCGGCAATTTTATAGCGAATTGCACCATACTTGGAGATTGACCTTCCAAACTGCTCTCGCTCATTGGCATATTTGACTCCCAATTCGAAAGCACCCTTTGAACCACCCAAGACGCCTGCACCGAGTTTAATACGACCAATATTTAAAATATTTAAAGCAATTTTAAAACCATTTTCTCTTTCGGACAATAGGTTTTCAACAGGTACTTTTACATTGTTAAAAAACACCTGACGGGTTGAAGAACCCTTAATACCCATTTTTTTCTCTTCGGGATTGGTGGTTATACCTTCCCAAGTAGACTCCACTAAAAATGCGGATAAGTTTTTATCGTCGTCAATTTTGGCGAATACAGTCATGAAATCGGCAAAACCAGCATTGGTAATCCACATTTTTTGTCCATTCATGACATAATGCTTACCATCGTCCGTTAAAACGGCTTTAGTTTTCCCTGAATTGGCATCTGATCCCGCGCTAGGTTCTGTCAAACAATAGGCAGCTTTCCATTCTCCCGAGGCTAATTTTGGAATATATTTCTTTTTCTGTTCATCATTTCCGTAATAGAGTAGGGGTAAAGTGCCAATTCCCGTATGCGCTCCGTAAGCTACGGAAAACGAATATCCCTTTCCGAGATGTTCAGTCGCCAAAAGAGAAGTTTTAAAATCAACGCCCATTCCGCCATATTCATCAGGAATTGACATGGAAAGCATACCCAATTCACCCGCTTTTACAAGTAAACTCTGCATGAGTCCATCCTCCATTTTGTCAATACGCTCCAAATTCGGTTCAATTTCTGCGGCAATAAAATCATCACACATTTGCGCGATCATTTTTTGTTCTTCCGTCCATTCTTCAGGGGTGAAAATTTCTTCAGGTGCAGTGGTTCTGATTATAAATTCGCCACCTTTGATAGCTTCTTTTTTAGTAGACATATTGTTTCTTTTTGTGTATCTTTTTTCTGTAATAAAAATAATCAATCATTTTAAGTTATGCGCGCACAACAAAGAGAAAGATTTGTTAAGAATTCAAAAATGATTGAATTTAAGCTGAAGATAGTCAAATTGTTGGCTATTTACGTGTTCCTTTTTGGTTTTTTAGCAATTTTTTATGTCGGCTGTGCTTCGAGTAGAAAACAATTTAATCAATACAAAGGGCTAAGTTTTGTCGCCTCGCCGAAGGAATTATCAGAATCTGCAGTGATAGATATTACCGAGGTAGGTGCAAACGCAGTTTCTTTAATGCCCTTTTGCTATATGCCTAAATCATCTGAACCTGAGCTGATTTATACTATGAAAAATCAGTGGTGGGGCGAAACAGTGGAAGGGTGTAGGACCACCATTCAATGGTGTCACAATCGAGAAATTAAAGTGATGTTGAAACCTCAGATTTGGTGTGGGAGTGGCACTTTTACGGGATATATTGAAATGAAATCAGAAAAAGATTGGTTGGCTTGGGAGAATAATTACCGTTCGTTTATTATGAAATTTGCGGAATTAGCTAGGAGTGAAGGAGTAGAGCTTTTTTGTATTGGCACGGAGTTGGCAAAAACTGTTGAGCTTCGACCACAGTTTTGGTTGGATTTAATTCATGAGATTCGATCCATATATAAAGGTAAATTAACCTATGCAGAAAATTGGGATTCATTTGACCAACCGGCCTTTTTGAAAAAACTTGATTTCATAGGTGTAGATGCTTACTTCCCCCTTTCTGAAAAACGAAATCCAACGAAAGAGGATTTAACAGAAGGTTGGAAACCATATGTTGAAAAATTAAAGAAATGTTCGGAAACGATTGGAAAAAAGATTCTTTTTACGGAATGGGGTTATCGAAATATAGACTATGCTGCTGTTAAACCATGGGATTACACAGAGGAGAATGTCGTTAGAAATGATACTTTGCAATCTCTTTTGTATACGGTTACTTTTGAGGAAGTTTTTACAAAAGATTTTATCGCTGGGGGATTTCTGTGGAAATGGTTTCCGAAATCAATGTTGGAAGGTGGAGAAACAGGCACTCAATTTTCGCCACAAGGCAAACCAGCAGAAAAAGTGGTGAAGAAGTATTTTAGGAAGTGAGTACTGTTAGTTGATTTACCTACCAAACCAACTAAACATCTGCAAGAATCAACGACGAACGTCCTTGTTGTGATTTGCTTTCACCTGCGAAGCAAGCAGGTTAACCATAAAAACAAACAAAGCAACCTAATTTGTATTTTTAGAGGGATAAGCAACAACTGTGTTGCTTATTCCCTAAATACAGTAAGGGTTTCATGCGTTTTTATAGAAAATAAATTCTGAACGGTCGTCACTAAAGTTTTAATTGGGTTGATAGATTTTTTGATTTCTAATTCAATCTTTCGTAGTTGCATATCTTAAATAAACTTCAATCCTTTTAGAAGAGCTCCAATTGTTGGGGTAAATCTTTTGGTGGATCCTTTTTAGCACCATGAAATATTTCCATGCGTCCAAATTGTTTGTCAGTTATGGAAATCATTCCAACCATACCTTTTGAGGGTAGTATTTTTTTCACCCTTAAAATGTGAACTTCCGCATTTTCTTGACTCGGACAAAACCGAATATAGATGGAAAACTGAAACATATTAAACCCATCCTTAATAAGGTTCTTTCGAAACTCGGCAGCCTTCCGTCGTTCTGCTTTTGTTTCAGTTGGTAATTCAAAAAGCACCATTACCCACATATTTCTATAGGCGTTGAATCTGGATGTATCCATTCTGGTACTTTAAACGATGAAATCAGGATAAACAATTTTTCGAGTTTTACCCTCAAAGCACTTGTATAAGCTTGCCGTAGTGATGCTTACAGCATTGAATAATGGGCGTGAAAGTCCATTGATTTGTATGTCCAATTGAGCAAGGTAAGAAGGGCAATTTTTTGAGATTTCGTCAAGCCTGAAAAATGGTTGAGCAAAGTACTTGAAATCGTCGCTGACCACCCTTGCAATAAATTTCAGAACCTTTTTCCTGGAACTTTGGAGGTGTAGTTAGTTGGGGGGATGCGTATGGTCACGCTTAAAAATGTTTCGAACTTTGTCCAATCGGGTATCTAGGAATTGGAAAAATAATGTTTAACCAAATAATGGTTGCTAAACTTTTTACTTTGTTCAATAAATTGTTGTAATTTCAGGTAGCCTAATTCCTTGAATAATGTATAAATATAACACCTCTTGCGGTTCCAAATAGATCTGCCGCTTAAACCTTTTATATTCTTCTTCTGCTATTGAATAATATTGGACGTAATAACTCCAAGCGAATAAATTTAATCCCAAGCCATGCTTAATTGTTAAAAAATCAACTTCCTTTTCGAATTTTTCCTTGTTCTTAGTATTGGAATAATTCAAAAGTCGGGAAATAACTTTGAAAAAATTTCTGTTTTGGTAATCAACAATATGACTCAATTCATGACCGAATAATCCGATTTGGGCAAACTGCGGAATATTCCTAAATAGGATTACAGAATCATTGATATTTGCATTGATCCTAATGACATATTTACGCTTATATTGACTTTTAAAAAATAATGAAATAATTGTTGGACGAGCATTAAGTGTTGTTTTGATTTTGGCCGACTTACAGACAATTCGTGCGTTATCCAATTCAGGAAAATAATTTAACGCAGAATAAAATGATATTTCAAATTCTGGGGAAACACTTTTGTTCTTAAACGAAACTATCTGCTGTGAATCAATTGTGAACGGCGAGCAATATCTATTTGAAAAAATAGATGAATCACACTGCCCATATATATGGTTAATATTAAGCAATATGATGAGGAGCGTAATTAGTCTAGTCCTGTAACGGAAGATTTTTCTTATCTGAGTTATGATATATTCTTTTACTATTGAGTTACCCATTTGAGACAAGCTAAGTTAGCAATCCAAATTACCAATTAAGTTTAACTTCATCTTGAGAAAAAATGGCAAAGGTTCCATAACCGTTTTTTGCGTTGTTTTTTATTTGGGAAGCTGTAGAGAATTGATTTTGATTAGAGTAATAATTTTGATACACGGAGAATAAATATTCGATAGACTTAGTATTCGTAGAGCCAATCAAAGCTCTGAAATTGGAATGTTTAGAGGTGAAAAAACTTAAGCAACAATCAGTTTTTAAATTGTCCACTCCGTTTTTTGGAACTTTAATCTCAAGTATTTGAGATCCTCCATCGTATGACGCATCGTACAAAATAGCTGAGTGGAAATTTAGTTTACTCGTTTCTGGTATGTATGAAAATGGTTTCGAAAAATTTAAATAAAATAATTGATTGGTGTACAATTCTCCAATTACAGGTTGGAATTGTTTTTTTTCCGTTATTGTAAATCCATTTTCTGTTTCCGAATTTTCGATGTCCGCAAATAGCCGTAAACAATTCCCAGTGATTCCAGAATTATCAAATATCTTCAATCTCAACAAATAGGATGAATCTGCAATTGGACCATATGCGTTGGTACTTCGACTATTTTCAATTGAATCTACATTCAGTAAACTGATCGACAATGCATTTTGAATTTCACCGGAATGGATTTCCACCTTTGGAAAATCCGGATGTTCAGCCGTCATTTTATAGAGGTGACCTTTTTCAGCTATCATCGGAAAAACAATTATACTTCTATCTCCTTCGGTTATAATTGAATCTGGGGTGACTGAAAGGTTATCTGTCAATCTTGTTAAAGTAAATTTGCCTTTTTGCAGAACATCGGAAATATTCATTGAAGGGTTTAAAATGAAATCAGCAATACTCACGCAGGCAGTAATGCCTTCATTTTCATAGGATACAGACTCCAAAACTAGCATTTTCTGAGAATCCTCAATATCTAGTTTCAACTCCTTAACACACGAAATGAATACTACCGGTAGGATAAATAAAAGATATTTCATCATGCTATTTTTCGAAAATATATTTCCAGGTAACTGAAGGCAGAAACGGGAGATAAGATACTTGAAATAATTTATATTCATTCGTTTGATAATCCTTTTCAAGATAAATAAAGTAAGCATTTTTCCTATTATAAACATTGTAAATACCCAAGCAAATTTCTCTAGTTAATCGTTTAAGTTTTTTTGTATTCGTCACACCAAAATCCATTCTGTGGTAATTTGGCATTCTCAAATTATTAACCTGATCGTAGGACTGTATCATGTAATTGTTCAAATTAAGATCAGTGGCATAATTTGAGTTTGTTTGATAAAGAATATTTCCAAATGTAACAGCCCGCCCCGTTTGATAAACGAACGTAAAATCGAATCTCCAATCCTTATTTTTTGAATATGTCAAAGTCAAGGCAACATCATTTCGTCTGTCATAAGTGTAAAAGAATTTGCGACTATTATTGTAATTATCGAACTGCCTTTCTGCCCAACTTAATGTATATGCAAATGTTCCTTTCCAATCACCTATTATTTTTTCAACAAAAAATTCATTTCCATAATTCCAACCTTGCCCAGTATTAATTTTGTTAACCAAATTTTCACTGAAGCTGAAAAAGTTGACACCATCCTTAAATTGAATGTCGCCTTTCGTTTTTCGATAATATATTTCGTTTGAAAATTTTATTTTTTTCAAAGAAATTCCCAAGGCCATATTGCACTCCCACCCGAGAACAGGATTAATATCATTTGTAGCCGGAATCCAGTAATCTATTGGTAATCCTATGCTTTGATTAGATAACAAGTGCATGGTTTGAACCATTTTAGAAACACCCGTTTTAAGTACCAACTTTTCTGATAATCTCTTCTGAAAATAAACTCTTGGCTGTGGAAATAATTTGAATTTATTTTGAGTAATGGATGTTAAGTTCATTCCTATTCTTAAAAAACCATTTTTTATTTTTCTAGTATATTCCCCGAAGGCATATGATTCCATTACAATTTCATTGCCAGGAACAAAACTCGTATCTGATTTTCCAATATTGGTTTCTTCAGTAAATTGAAAGGAACTCGGTTTGAAAACATGTACAATACTACCTAAACCGTATTCAATCTCATTCTTGTTATTCAATGTGTTTTCAAAATTTGTCTTTACGGAATAGTCTGTGATTCCAGATGAAAAAAGTTGAGATAAATTATTGAAAGATTCATCCCCGAAGCTATATTCTTGAAATTGATTAAAACGATATTTATAATTAGTAACTATGGCAGACGTATTCAAAAAGGTTTTATTTTTAAACAAATGATTCCATCTAAACATTCCAAGTGTGTTCCCCCATTTTATACCGCTAATTGCATTCAAAATATTAAAATCATCTATGTATTCTTTTAAAACAGCGCCCTTGTCCCTTCCTAAATAAAGGCTCATGTATATTTGATCCTTAGTGGAAAGTCTCTTTTGGTATTTAAGGTTGAGATCATAAAAGAAATAGTTAAGGGATGTCCCAGAGTTATTAAGATTTCTAAAGGGCAATAAAAGAACATCGAGATATGTTCTTCTTGCTCCTACGAAAAAAGATGATGTGTCTTTTTTTATTGGACTTTCAACAAAAATGCTCGAGCTCAAAAAACCAATCATGGCCTCGGCCCTAAATTTATTAAGGCTTCCTTCTTTCATCCTTATATCAATTACAGAGGCCACCCGTCCGCTATACTTTGAAGGAAAGGATCCTTTGTAAACAGTTACGTTTGAAATGGTTGAACTATGAAATGTAGAAATGAATCCAAATAAATGATTCACGTTGTATACCGGAGCGCCATCAAGCAGTATTAAGTTTTGATCTGAACCACCACCTCGAACTATAAGGTTTGAACTTCCTTCCAAACCATTCGAAATACCGGGTAAATAGGTAATTGACTTAAGTAAATCTCTTTCTCCAAGTAAAGTTGGGATGTATCTTAGTTTTTCAGTGTTAATAGAAATGTATTCGTGGTTATCTTTCGATTTAGCTCTAGCTTGTACCTCATTAACTATCTGAATTGGCTTCAGGTAAATTATTTCTTCTTTAGGACCTTGACAACTAAATTTCAATGCATATTCTTCGTGATTTGGAGAAATCAAATGAATGAGATGATTCGAGTTTTCTAATTTTAGTCTGAAAAAACCATAAGCATTGGTATAGGCTCTTGTATCATAAGTGCTGTCAATTAACAGTACACCAAAGCAAGGTTCTGTTGATTTGGCATCAAAAACAAAACCACTGGCATAACATGAGGTA
>JAHKAT010000270.1 GCA_018825925.1 Bacteroidota bacterium
ACTAAACGAAAACAAACCAATTAATAGGATCGCCGATAATTTCATGTCAATTTATTTAAAGTGTTTCAAAAATAAGAATCTAAGGTCGAATTAAAACTTTCCTGACCCAATGTTTTTAATCAGTACAATTTTTTTGCCAATCGGATTTATTTTAAGAAAATCAAAATGACCGTCGAGGGGAGGATCAATTTCGCAATTAAAAACAAGTCGAAAGTTGGGGTTGAAATGAATTTCTTTCAATCTTATTTTGGCAAATAATGATCAATAATTGAACCTTTTATTTGAAACCAACTTTTTAGTCTTAAGATTATCAAGTAAGCATTATGTTATGCACGACTAGATTAATCGAGTTGATGAACGGTGGATTTTATTCATTAAATTATTGATAATCAAGTAAATGAATTTTTATATACTTGATGGATCAGTTTTAATTCTAGTTAAACGGCCGTAACTTTGTTTTAATCGAATTGGTAATATCCAAAGAGGTAAAACAGAGAGCATATGAGAACAACTACACACATATTTTTAGCAATATCAATCCTATTTGGAGGGTGGGTTTTTGGTCAAACTAACTCTACCTTTAAAACACGTGAAATCGGAATCAATTCCTCAGAGGCAATTCATTATAATTTATTAACTACGATATCTGAAACACATGTTGGTGAAACTCAAATTAAAGAAGCTACATATTTAAATATTAACCCAGAACAACTTTCTCTGGCGTATGCGAATAAGAGTGAAGTTATGGAGTTTACAATTCCAAATGGCACTAAAAACGTAACCCTTGTGGCAATGCAAAGTAAAGTGTTTACTGATGACGCCTCAATAAAAGATGAGTTCAGGAATATAGTTAATGTAGAGATGCCAATAGCATATAGAGGATTTGTAAAGGAAAATCCTTCTCAGATGGTTTCTTTTATATTGACCAATACTATGATAACAGGTTCAATATTTACTCATGACGGAAATCTTTCTTTTGGTCCATTGAATAATACTTTGAGCAACTCCATCTATATCCTTTATAATGAAAAGCAATTAAATGATCAAGGTGTAGGTTGTAATGTTGATGATTCTGATTGGGATGACGCAGATTTGGACGATTTTAATGAAAAATTGAAAGCAGGTATAAACCCAAAAAGCAATAAATGTGTTACCGTTGGAGCAGAAGTAGATACTGATTTAAGATGGCTTTTCCCAAATAACCAAGCATGCTTCAATTTCGTTTTTGCATCTTTTAATCAAGTGTGTTACTTGTTTGAAAATGAAGGTATAGGTGTTTTTGTCAATGATCTTGTGATATGGACAAGCACGTCACCGTATGTTGGGAGCAATTCGGGTGCTTATTTGATCTCTTTTAAAAATGAAAAAACGAGCTTAAATTCAAATGTTTATATGTTGATGTCGGCTAAAAAAAGCTTCGGTGGTCAAGCCTTTATTGATCAATTATGTGGAAGTATGCCGTATTCCTTTTGTGGAATGGATGCTAGCTATTCGGCAGCGCCAAGTTACAGTAATACAATAATGGTGATGGCTCACGAACTGGGTCATTTATTTGGATCAAGACACACACATAATTGTGCATGGCCAGGTGGAGCAATAGATAACTGTGCTCCACAAGAGGGTAGTTGTGCAGTTGGTCCTTTACCTACGGATGGTGGAACAATAATGAGTTACTGCCATCTAACCAATAGTGGAATTAATTTCAATTTGGGGTTTGGTTTATTACCGGGTTCAAAAATTAGAAGTGTGATTGCTGATAATTCATGTGTTTTGTCATGTAACAATATTAGCGCCTTAGGTATAGAGGAAAATAGAGGAGAAGAGAGCTTTGGGCTTTATCCAAACCCTTCTAACGGAATTTTAAATATTTCATCCGAATATTTTATAACAAAAGGGACACAAGTGAGCATAGTTCAGTACGATGGTCGTTTGGTAATTAATAAAGAAATTGATTTGCAAAAAGGAATTATTCAATTGGACTTAAGTGAATTGAGATGTGGGACTTACTTTGTTGTTTTATCAAATCCACAGGGTAAAAAAGCAACTCTCAAATGGACGAAGTTAAATTAAGACTTTACTTAATCAACACCTAAATAAAGCCCGGCTTTCCTCTGAAAGTTGGGCTTTTTGTTGAATATAGTTTGGACAAAAAAAACCATTGACTCAAAAGAATCAATGGTTTTGTTAATATCAGGGTAAACTCTACAAATGAATCACTTCACCATAGGCTGCAGCAGCTGCTTCCATAATAGCTTCTGACATGGTAGGGTGAGGGTGAACTGTTTTAATCAATTCATGTCCTGTTGTTTCTAGTTTGCGAATAGCAACGATTTCAGCAATCATTTCAGTTACGTTTGCACCGATCATATGTGCTCCCAATAATTCTCCATATTGCTCGTCAAAAATTAATTTAACGAAACCATCCTTTGCCCCAGCAGCACTTGCTTTTCCAGAAGCAGAGAAAGGAAATTTACCTATCTTAATTTTCAATCCTTTTTCTTTCGCTTGTTTTTCAGTAATACCAACCGATGCAATTTCTGGTGAACAGTAAGTACACCCAGGAATATTTCCATAATCCAAAGGTTCTGGATGATGTCCAGCGATTTTCTCAACGCAAATAATTCCCTCAGCAGATGCAACGTGAGCAAGGGCAGCAGTTGGAATTACATCACCAATTGCGTAATAGCCAGGGATGTTTGTTTGGTAAAAATCATTCACTAATATTCTTCCTTTATCCGTAACTATACCTACAGATTCCAGACCGATATTCTCAATGTTGGCTTCAATACCTACAGCAGAAAGCACCATGTCACAACTGATTTTTTCTTCTCCTTTGGCCGTTTTAATAGTTACTTCGCATCCTTTTCCACTAGTATCTACTTTTTCAACAGATGCATTCGTCATAATTTGAATGCCCGATTTTTTCAAAGACTTCTCTAGTTGTTTGGATACCTCTTCATCTTCGATAGGTACAATTGAAGGCATATATTCTACAACAGTTACCTCTGTTCCGATAGAATTGTAGAAATAAGCAAATTCAACACCGATAGCTCCTGAACCAACAACCACCAGTTTTTTTGGTTGAGACTTTAAAGTCATAGCTTCGCGATATCCAATCACTTTTTCACCGTCTTGCTTTAAATTGGGCAATTGACGACTTCTAGCACCTGTAGCTATAATAATTCCTTTGTCTGCTGTGTACTCTGTTGTTTTACCATCTTTGTCCGTTACCGCTACTTTTTTACCAGCTTTTACTTCTCCAACTCCGTTAAGAACATCTATTTTGTTCTTTTTCATTAAAAATTGGATACCATTACTCATCCCGTTTGCAACTCCACGACTTCTCGAAATCATACCATCGAAATCAACTTTGGCATCCTTCACAGTAATACCGTAGTCGCTGGCATGAGTGATGTATTCGAATACATTAGCGCTTTTCAACAAGGCTTTTGTAGGGATACAACCCCAGTTTAGACAAACTCCACCTAAGTTTTCTTTTTCAACAATGGCTGTTTTTAAACCCAATTGGGATGCACGAATGGCCGTGACGTATCCGCCTGGTCCACTACCTATTACAATGATATCGTAATTCATAAACTTTAATTCTTTGCTATTGAGTCGCGAATTTAAGCAAATTATTCGACTCAATTGTTCGTATTTCTCTCTGTAAAAAACCCTAAAAATGATTAATTTTGCACTTTACAAATCAGTATATGGAAAGCACATTGCAACAAGAAGCAACTCTCGAACAAGCAGTAGAACTTGGTTTAAGACCAGAAGAATTTGATTCTATAAAGGAAATACTTGGAAGAACACCGAATTTTACTGAAACAGCGGTATATTCTGTTATGTGGTCGGAGCATTGTTCTTATAAAAACTCAATCTTTTGGTTGAAAAAACTACCGAAAGATGGTCCTCACATGTTAGTAAAAGCAGGTGAAGAGAATGCCGGTTTAGTTGATATTGGAAATGGCCTTGGTTGTGCTTTTAAAATAGAATCGCATAATCATCCATCGGCAGT
>JAHKAT010000271.1 GCA_018825925.1 Bacteroidota bacterium
CAAGTCTCCAGCACGGTAGGTCATGACCTGATGCATAGCCATCCGTATGCTCAAAGGCGTTTTCAACAAGCTCATGAAAACTTAGATCAATTAATATCCATTTTTGAAAGTGGTGATGTAAATGAATTTATAAAAGTTGTAGAAAGTGAAGCACTGACTTTACATGCGATGATGATGACTTCGATGCCGTATTTTATTTTGATGAAACCAAACACCTTACAGATTATTAATGCGATTTGGAAATTCAGAAATGAAACCCAAATACCCGTTTGTTTTACCCTTGATGCAGGAGCAAATGTGCATGTTTTATACCCCGAAAACGTTACCGAAAAAGTTTTGCAATTTATTAAAGACGAATTAGTTGGCTATTGTCAAAATGGGCAGTACATTTGTGACGAAATTGGAAATGGAGCAATCCTATTATAATTTTCGTATCTTTATGAGATTAAAGCGTTAAGCATGGATATTCAATTAGAAAAACAAGAAATTATTGAACGGTTATTGCAAACCAATGACGAATCAATTATTGCGTCTATTAAATCCCTTTTAACTAAAGAAAAAAAAGATTTTTGGGAGGAGTTAACGCAGGAACAACAAAATGAAATCTCATTATCATTACAAGAATTTGAGGAAGGTAAAGTTTCAGATTTTGAGGAATTTATAGCTCCCTATCTCGGTAAATGAGAAAGCTAGTATTAACCGATAGAGCAAAGCTTAACATTAAATCTTTACTTGATTATTTAGAACTATCTTGGAGTGTTAAAGTTAGAGAAAAGCTGGCGGATAAATTATTAAAAAACATGAAAACAATTCAAGGGAAACCTGAACTGTTTCCTAAGTCAAATCATAATTCGAAAATAAGAAAATGCGTGATTTCAAAACAATCCATTTTATATTATTCGTTTGATGATTATTCAGTTGTGATTATTGCTCTTTTCGATACAAGACAAGACCCAAATAAGATTAAAAAAATAGAATAATTACCAACCCCAAATTGTTAATTTAAAATAATATGAAAGGACCTTTATTTTACTCAAAAATATTACTCTTTGGAGAATACGGAATTATTCGTGATTCTAAGGGTTTATCGATTCCCTATAATTTTTACAACGGAGCTTTAAAAAGAGATGAAAACCCATCGGCAGAAGCAATTGCTTCCAATGCAAGTTTGAATCGCTTTGCTACTTATCTTGACACATTACAAACAGAGCAACCTGAGCTGGTTTCATTTGACTTAGCTGCTTTAAAAAGTGATATTGAATCAGGAATGTATTTTGACTCTAGCATTCCGCAAGGATACGGTGTAGGAAGTAGTGGTGCATTAGTTGCAGCTATCTATGATAAGTACGCTCTAGACAAGATCACGGTTTTAGAAAATTTAACGAGAGAAAAATTGTTAGAATTGAAAACTATCTTTTCTCAAATGGAAAGTTTCTTCCATGGAAAAAGTTCTGGTCTTGATCCTTTGAATAGCTATTTAAGCATTCCGATTTTGATCAATTCTAAAGACAATATTGAAGCAACCGGAATTCCGAATCAAAGTTTTGATGGAAAAGGAGCCGTTTTCTTAATCGATTCTGGAATCGTAGGAGAAACAGCACCTATGGTCAACATTTTCATGGAAAACTTAAAAGACAAAGGATTCCGTACCATGTTAAAAAATCAGTTTGTGAAACATACCGATGCTTGTGTGGAGAATTTTCTTGGTGGAGACATGAAATCATTGTTCAGTAACACTAAAAAATTATCTAAAGTTGTCTTAAGTCATTTTAAACCAATGATTCCAGAACAATTTCATGCGATTTGGCAAAAAGGGATTGATACAAACGATTACTATTTAAAACTTTGTGGTTCAGGTGGTGGTGGTTATATTCTAGGTTTTACAGAAGATTTAGAAAGAGCAAAAGCATCTTTGAACGACTACAAACTTGAAGTAGTTTATCAGTTTTAATCCAACGCAAAATATAAATTTAAAGCTTAAAATTCTTGGTGATTTTAAGCTTTATTATTTTAAAATATATGGCATTAAGTAGAAAGCGCAAGCTTTTTTTAAAAAAAGTAATTAGTTTATTCTCAGTCATTAGAGGGTATAACATTCCAATTATAATATTAGCACAATACTTATCGGCTATTTTTATTTTAGCTCCTGAGAAACGTGCCATTGCTATTTTATTAGACTTCAATTTATTTCTACTTGTTTTTGCCTCAGCGATTACTATTGCATCTGGCTACATTATCAATAACTTTTACGACAGTCAAAAAGATTTAATCAATAGACCTAACAAATCGATGTTGGATCGATTGGTGAGTCAGTCAACCAAATTAAAAGTGTATTTCGCTTTGAACTTTGTAGCTGCTTTACTTGCGCTGTGGGCTTCTTGGCAGGCCTTTTTGTTTTTCTCAGCTTATATTTTTATGATTTGGTTTTACTCTCACAAAATCAAAAAATACCCAGTGGTAGGAAATCTAACAGCTGCTATCATGGCAGTTATTCCGTTTTTTGCTATTTTGTTGCACTATTACAACAACCTTAGTTTTGAAGAAATTGAAAACTACAAAGGACACTTTGCCGTGATTTTTGCACACGCGAGCTTCTTGTTCTTATTATTGTTGATAAGAGAAATGATTAAAGAC
>JAHKAT010000272.1 GCA_018825925.1 Bacteroidota bacterium
AATGGTTATCAAAACTTAATAAAACTAGCTTCTTTCGCCTACACGAAAGGAATGTATTACGTTCCAAGGATTGACAAAAACTTATTGCTCGAGCACAAGGAGGACTTGATTTGCTTGACAGGTAATCTTTACGGGGAGGTGCCTAGTTTGGTGCTTAATGTAGGAGAAAAGCAAGCAGAGGAGGCTTTAATTTGGTGGAAGGAGCAGTTCGGCGATGATTTGTACATGGAAATAATGCGTCATGGACAAGAAGATGAGGATCGTGTAAATCAGACGCTTCTTGGCTTAGCAGAAAAACACCAAGTTAAAATTGTAGCAACAAACAATACGTTTTATCCAAAGAAAAAAGATGCTGAGTCCCACGATGTGTTACTTTGCGTGAAGGACAGTGAGCTCTTATCAACACCTGTAGGAAGAGGCCGGGGATATCGTTTTGGTTTACAAAACCATGAATATTACATGAAATCCTCGGAGGAAATGAAAGAGCTTTTTCTTGATTTACCCGAAGCAATTGAAAATATTTCTGAGATTATTGATAAATGTGAAGCGTATCCATTGGCTAGAGAAGTTCTGTTGCCAGCCTTTGAGATTCCTGTAGAGTTTATAGATGCTCAAGATGAGGTGGATGGTAAAAAACGCGGTGAAAACAATTATCTACGTCACTTAACCTATGTGGGCGCCGAAAAACGTTATGGCGAAATTACCCCAGAAATTGATGAAAGGCTTGACTTTGAGCTTAAAACGATAGAAAACACGGGCTACCCAGGTTATTTCTTGATTGTGCAAGATTTTTGCGAAGCAGCAAGGAAAATGGGAGTTTCAGTTGGACCTGGTCGTGGTTCGGCTGCTGGCTCTGCAGTAGCTTATTGCACTGGAATTACAAATATAGATCCCATCAAGTACGACTTACTATTTGAGCGTTTTTTGAATCCAGAAAGGGTTTCTATGCCTGATATAGATATCGATTTTGACGATGAAGGTCGTGGAATGGTAATCGATTATGTAATTAATAAATATGGCGCAAATCAAGTAGCTCAAATCATCACCTATGGTACAATGGCCGCTAAATCCTCCCTTCGCGATACGGCGAGGGTATTGGATCTACCGCTATCTGAAGCGGGACAATTGGCTGGGTTAATAGTCGGTAATTTGAGCTTGAACAAAATCATCGACCTTGAGGAGGATAAACTTCAAGAAGCATTGCGTTCGACTGAAGATTTTGAGAAAGTTAAAAATTTAAGAAGAATTTATCGCGACAGTTCTTTGGCTAGTAGAGTAGTGCAAAAAGCCAAAGAGGTTGAAGGTGTCGTTCGAAATACTGGAATTCATGCTTGTGGTGTGATTATAACACCTTCGGATATAACCAACTATGTTCCAGTAGCTTTGGCTAAAGATTCTGACATGTACTGTACCCAGTACGACAACTCAGTGGCAGAAGAAGCTGGACTTTTAAAGATGGATTTCTTAGGGTTGAGTACACTTACTTTGATCAAACATGCAGTAAGAAATATCAAAGATCGTCATGGAATTGAAATTGATATAGAAAATATTCCACTGGATGATGAAAAAACATACGAGCTTTTTCAAAAAGGAGAAACTGTAGGGATTTTCCAATACGAATCACCCGGAATGCAAAAATACATGCGCGATTTAAAACCAACGGTTTTTGCCGATTTAATAGCCATGAACGCCCTGTATCGCCCTGGACCAATTGAATATATACCTTCTTTTATTAATCGAAAACATGGGGTAGAGGACATTAAGTATGATTTAGATGATTGTGAGGAATACTTAAAGGAAACCTACGGTATTACGGTCTATCAAGAACAAGTAATGCTTTTATCACAAAAGTTGGCTGGATTTACAAAAGGTGAAGCCGATACTTTACGTAAGGCCATGGGAAAGAAGCAATTACCTGTGCTAAATAAAATGAAGCCTGACTTCATTGATAGAGGGTCAGAAAAGGGACATAAACCAGAGATATTAGAGAAAATATGGAAGGATTGGGAAGCGTTTGCCTCTTACGCCTTTAACAAATCTCACTCCACTTGCTATGCGTGGATTGCCTATCAAACAGCGTATTTGAAGGCAAATTATCCGGCAGAATTTATGGCTTCAGTGCTGTCTAATAACATGAATGACATTAAGAAAGTTACCTTTTTTATGGATGAATGTAAAAGGATGGGAATGAATGTTCTAGGACCTGATATAAACGAGTCGAATTATCACTTTGCGGTAAATAGGGAAGGGGCGGTTCGCTTTGGATTGGGAGCAATCAAAGGACTTGGTAGCGGACCAGTTGAAAGTATACTAAGTGAAAGAGAGAATGGATTTTACACTTCCATTTTCGACTTTACAAAGAGAATAAATCTTCGCGTTTGTAATAAAAAAGCGATGGAAGGTTTGGCATACGCCGGAGGATTTGACTCATTTAAAGGTATACATCGTGCTCAGTATTTTTACGATGATGGTTCTGGTCGTTCTTTTTTAGAAAATGTGATGCGTTATGGAGCTAAAGCACAAGAGAATGAAAATTCGTCCCAAGCGTCTTTGTTCGGTGAAGCATCGGCAGCTGAAATTCAAGAACCACAGGCTCCTAAAACTGAAGAATGGAATAGCACCTATAAGTTGAACAGAGAAAAAGAAGTGGTTGGCGTTTATATTTCAGGACATCCACTTGATGATTATCGATTAGAAATAGATGCATTCTGTAAAGGAAAAGTTGCCATGCTAAAGGATTACGATGCCTTTAGAAATAGAGAATTAACTATAGCTGCTGTGATAACGGCTGCTGAGCATAGAATGACTCGTAAAAACGAACCTTTTGGCAAAATTTATGTGGAGGATTACGAATCATCGCATGAGCTTTTCTTCTTTGGTGAAAACTACTTGAAGTTTAAGCATATGTTGGCAGATAATTTATATGTGGCCATTTCTGGAAGAATTGAAATTCCAAACCGCAGAAACCAATTAGAGTTTGTAGTTCACTCGATAGAATTACTTCACGATATGCTTGATAAGAAGGCGAAATCTTTGAATGTTACCATTAATGTGAAAGATTTAGACCAGATTTTAATCAGTGATTTAATGAAAACTTGTACCGAAAATCCTGGAAAATGTCAATTAGTCTTTACTTTATTTGATGATGGGTCGAAGGCGAATGTGAAGATGGCTTCCAAGAATATTAAAGTAGAACCCAATAAAAACTTAATTAAAGAATTTAAAAAATACAACTTGGATTACACGCTGTATTAGATTTGTTTATTCTAAAACATCTCTTAATATCGTTAATTCATTAACTTTTAAACTATTGCCTACTTCCTGAAAGGAGGAAATCAAATTGGTAATCATTCTACGCATAATAGTGGTGTTCGAACAAGGTTCAAAATAGGCTCTTTGAGGGGGGATATTGTAGCTTTTCAAAAACGTGTTGATGCCGCTTTCATCAAATAAAGATCCTTTCGAAAAAGGATTGATATAAAATAAAACACCATATTTATTGGGTTCGTCTTGGTATTGTGCCACATTCTCATCGTCCATGTAAGCCAAAACAAAATGATTTGGGAGATTGACACCATAAATAGGCATGCCTAAGGATTGTGCTAATAAACTATATACGATGGATAAGCTCAGTGGATTCCCGCGTCGCATCTCTAAAACCGTATTGATATAGGAATTTAAAGGACTTAAGTAGTTTTCTGTATTTCCTCGAAAATGGTGGTGACCAAAAAAGACTTTATTAAAAATTCTTATTTTTTCAAGGATGGTGTTTTTTTGACTGATTTCTAGCCAAATATCTTGTTTTATTTGCGCTAAATCAGCTCTTATTAACTTCTCGTCTAAACCTGGGTACTGAAACTTTGCCATAATCAAGCATCCAGTGAGTAAGTCCTTATCGTCGCCCTTTATCCATTCGATGAGATTCGATTTTACATCTTCAAATTGAATGTCGTGAATAATGTCCTCAATTCGCTTTTGAAATAAAATCCCCATTTCATAATCTTCCCATTCGAGCTCTAAAAAAGGAATTGCTTCTGGTCCGTAATTTAATAGCTTATCGCGCACATGAGCGTACACAATTTCGTCTGGATCTTCCACCAATCGAATCAATGCTTTTATTTGAATTAGTTGTGACATGCTGTTTTACAAAAATACGGTAGTTAGACTTGATATCGTAAGTAACTCATTGTCAGTTTTGAAATATAGATTGTTTACAACATGGATTATTTAATGAAAAAAAATAATTCAATTATGTAACTAATTCCAGATATAGCCGTTAAACTATAAAGTTATCAAGAACAATCTACAGGTTTCGATGACATTGGCTCTGCTTCGGCAGAGCCTTTTTTTTGATTGAAAATCGAATGATTTTAAAATTGCAACAATCTTTTTAATTGCTCTAGACTGTGCTTGTTTCGTCTGCTTTGAAACGCATTAGCAATTTTTTCTTTCTCCTGTTTGGTCAGGTGCCAGGACAGTGAAATTCGATCTTTGCTATTTTCTCTTAAATTGAAAGAAATTAAATCCACAGGGAATGTAAACTGCTGGCATCCAATCTTCAACAATTCTTCTTGATCAAAATCTTGAGTACGAGGGAAATTGCTGTACATGTTTCCAAAAGGTAAGGTAAACTTATCCATCAATGAGATTTGCTGATAGGATTCGTTGTCTAATACTTTTTTGGTGTCTCTAATTTGAAGTATAATCACGCCTGAAGTATTCTCAGAAATCCAAGAATTTAATTCGTTCAGATATTCCATTGTAATTTTTCCGCCGTAGTTATCACGCAATCCTGCATCCATCAGTTGAATTTCTGGCTTGGTGGGCATAGTAACCATAGGCATCACAAATGGAAAGGTGGCGCTTGAGCGAAGGACGCTTGAGAAACGCACTTCCAGAGGGTTTGAGCCTGAAAAAAAGCTCAAATAATCAATGTTTTCAAAACTTTTTGAAACTCTAGAAAGACCTTCAATACCCTGGGTTAAAAAGGTTAGAGGTTGTGAAGAAATCAACATTCTTCTACCATCATTGACCACCGTTGGAGTTAGAATCAAAAGTGGAATTTGTGCTTTTTGTTCGTAAGGAACATAATAACTTAAAGGTACATCCAAGAAATTATTTGTGTTTTCATGAAGTTGATTTTCAAAGGCTAATCCACGATCTTTTGTATAAACATGATTATTAATGACGGTGTTTTGATATCTAAAAAATATATCATTGGTTGAAGCCGCAAAACTTAAACGGTTTAATAAATCTGCGCCCATTCTGTCTCGATATTCTTGGGCATAGGGATCTGAAATTTCTTTGAGTTGGTGCTTTAAATCAATTTGACGGTAATAGGCGGCACCCACAAGTCCACCTGATGCGCCGGTGATCATTTGAACATGATTGAATAATTTACTGTTTAGTTCACGATCTAAGTTTTGTAAACAATTCAGGGTCCAAAGTGCACTTCGACTTCCTCCACCAGAGACATTTAGAATAATTAATTTTGGTTTATTTAATTTGGTTTTCTTTTTCCAATTGTCTAGAATGTTGATTATGTTCGACTTGGTTTTCAATTGGTTGAGATCACTATTACAAACACTTTCGATTCTTTCAAGCGTATAATCGACTTTCTTTTCTTCAGAGTAATCTAAACCATATAAATAATTGGTGTATCTAAAAAAAGATGTTTTTACACTCAATATATCCATACCAATAATCAAGAGGATAATTATTGGATAAGTCCACCTGTGAAACCACGATAACAAAGCGCTGAAAAGCATCAATATAATAGTTAGGAGTAGGGTGATTGACACCGAGGCTGGAAATTCAAAATAGGGTAGATCTCTGAATAATCCTAAAAGCACGAATGAAAGCAAGGTCAAGGTTTCGAAAATCGTTGCGTTTATCTTGTTCCGTTCGTAGATTTTAATTAGTAACTCTTTTTTATAGTGAGTATTACTTCTACTGGAAAAAAAACGCATTCTCCTTCCAAAATAAATGAAAATACGGTCATTTTGTTTGCCTTTGATATTTGACCATTTGTCTTTGTTAGGTATAAAAGTTGAGGCTATTTTTTCGGCCTTGGTGTTTTTTTCATCGTCCAGATTTAATACGCTTTTTCTTACACGTCGATTCATTGGAAAGAAGTAAATGGCGCTTAACAAATGAAAAAGAGTGAATCCTGATAAATAGGCCATCACATATAAGAAAATAGTAAAACCACTCGCAAATTCTTGTTCTAGCTGAAACTCTGTAAATCGAACAATAAAAACAATAGTAAAAACCGCAGGAATTATACTATTATTAATGCAAAATTTTAAAAATGGATTGGTCAACGAAGCTAAAAATTGAAACTGTGGAGCCAATTTCATATAACTATAGGTGTTGAAGCCCATATTAAAACCACCTATCGAAAATCCAAGTATTCCAAACGAGAGAGCTGATACTTGTCCCAAATACTCCGGTGAATAAAATAACAAAGGCACTCCAAAGGCAGATCCAAGCTGATCAGTAATAATTAAAAACAACAACAACCAATAAACTAATGCAAGTAGGTTATATTTTAAGTGAGCGATTAATAACTGAAATGGAAAAAAGGCTTTGAAAAACCAAAGAATATTATTTGTTGTACTAACGTGAGGTTTTTCCATAACTAAATATACATATTGTAAGCGGTATTTTAAGTTGAATGAAACATAATAAATATTACAATCGAACAGCTTTAATAAAATCTGTAATTAAATAAGCGATCGCTTTACTTGATAAATGTTCCTCTTGTAAATTTGATGGAGCAGCTTCTGGCAAATGTAAATACAAAGGTTTTTTTATTCTACTAAATGCTCTCGCAAATTTACGAACCTCCTCTATGCTAAAGCCACTTGGTGTTAAAGCCGAACAAGGAAAAAAGCGAATACAGTCCATATCAATTTCTAAGCCTATATTCGTGTCTAAACCAGTGGTTTTTTCATGAAACTGATTTTCGAATAATTGGGGGTCGTCCAAGAAGTTTTCGAAAGTTTGAAATGTGAATTTATGTTTTTCAAGAAAATCTAAAATTGTATTGTTGTTGTATCCTTCATGCAGGCCTAAAACGTGATAGTTTTTTAAAATTCCTTCTGAGGCTGCAAATGAAAATGGATTGCCACTGTGTCTGTTTTCCATTGATCGGCAATCAGCGTGCGGGTCGATGTTTAAAACAGATATTTGATTTTCATGTAGTTGTGCATAAAAACGCAAAATTGGCAAAGCATTGTTGTGCCCCCCGCCTACAACTATTATTCGATGCGATTTCTTGATATAAGACTTGAGAGTTTCTTGAACGAGTTGATCTAATTCATCAATTATAGAACTGCCGATGAAATCCTTGTTGAATTCAATGTTTTGTTCAACAGCGCCTAAAATACAAACACCCTTTCCATTTAGAAAATGGTTGCTTGCTTGGTGTCCAAGTTTTTCAATTGTTGTTTTAAACCCAAATTTAGCCCCAGGATTTCCAAAATTCATTTGTGGTCCAATGTCTTCATTGATACCTAGAATTACAAATTCTGTTTCAGAATCCGGTTCACCGAAGTTAAAATCTTCCCATAGTTTGGTTTCTCCCTTTCGAGCAGTCCATGTAAAATCCTCTTTTTTTGCTTTTTTGAAATAAAAATTAGGACTTAACATTGGCTTGCGATTTTTGCAAAAGAGTTTCGAAATAGGATGGAGGAGAGGTGGGGCGCATGGTTTCTTTTTTAACAAAAACTAAGGTTGTAGAAGCTTTGGAAATGATCTCGTTTTTTTCATTCGTTATTTCGTAATCAAAAACAATTCTTGGTCCTCGTAATTCTACTATTTCAGTTTTAATAGAAAGTAAATCATCATACAATGCTGGGCGAAAATATTTAACCTGAAAATCACTGACAGGAAGCATAATTCCATCAGCTTCTAGTTTCTTATAGGAGCAGCCAAGTGTTCTCATAGTTTCGACACGGCCAACCTCAAAATATTGTGCGTAATTACCATAGTAACAATATCCCATTTGGTCAGTTTCTCCATATCTTACCCGAACTTGTGTGATGTGTTTGAATCCTTGAGCCATTTTGATTTTAAAGAAATGAAGATAAAGGTAAAAAAATGCTGGAGACTAATTTACGACGTAATGAATTACGAATAATATTAGGATTAGAATAATTTTATCGGAATAAGTTTTAAGTGTTAGATATTACACTTTTTCCTTGAAACTTACACAGAAAAGAAGAATAAAAAACGCCAAAACAGGCTGAAGTAAAAACTTTCAATTTAACAATACTCAAA
>JAHKAT010000273.1 GCA_018825925.1 Bacteroidota bacterium
AACAGCTTCTCTTTTAACTTTTCCGTTTTCATCCTTCTCGCCTTTCGGGCTATCAATATATTCCGTTTTAGTTCCAAAAAATACTGGTATTGGCAAAAACTTACAGTACTTATCTAAAATTCCTTGAATTCTTGTTTTTTCTAAGAATTCTTCAGAATCATCCGCAATACTTAAAACGATTTCTGTACCTCTATCCGATTTTTCAATTTCAGTCAATGTAAATTCTGGTGTTCCATTACTCTCCCATTCTACAGCTTGAGATCCAGGCACATGAGACAAAGTGCGAATTTTCACACTTTTAGCAACCATAAATGCAGAATAAAAACCAAGACCGAAATGGCCAATGATTTGTTCAGCACCTTCTTTTCCTTCATATTTTTTCACAAACTCCTCAGCCCCAGAGAAAGCTATTTGATTGATGTATTTGTCAATTTCTACATCTGTCATCCCAATTCCATTGTCTTTTATGGTAAGGGTTTTTTCTTCCTTGTTCAGAATAACCTCAACTCGAAGGTCTCCTAATTCACCTGTAAATTCACCCGTCTTGCTTAAAACCTTCATTTTTTGTGAAGCATCTACAGCATTCGAAACCAATTCTCTCAGGAATATCTCGTGATCTGAGTATAAAAAACGTTTGATAATTGGAAATATATTTTCCGTTTGAACATTAATTTGACCCGTTTTCATGTATTTTTATTTTTTCTCTCACAAAGTCAAGGATTGTGCCAAGGGAAAAATATGACAACTTGTCTATAATTTTGACAGAAAGACTGTCATTTTCGAATGAATCGTCAATTATAAATGCGCTCTAGAGCCTAATGATTATTTCAATATCCTTTTTCATTCTTTTCACTTTTTTAGTGCTTTTCATTTCTAAAAAAATGAAGCTCAATTTACCAAAGTGGCTTGTATTGAGTAGTTGGGGGATTAAACTTTTGGCAGCTTTTGCCTTCTATTGGGTCTACTCCTCTCACTATGGCGAAGGTGAATTAACCCAAGATGCTGGTGCTTATATCGGTGAGGCTGAACGACTAAACTCTATACGAGCTGATTCTTTTGATGACTATTCTATCTTAATATTTAACAGAAATGGCACCGACCATTTAATTCATAAGTACTTTCATTCCATAGATAATTCACGATTTTCGAGGAATGATGATCCGCTGGGAGAAACTAGAAATCATATTCGCGCACTTTCTTTCCTTTTAACATTGACTCTTGGCAACAAAACTGGCCTATGGCTCGCTTTATTGTTCTTGAATCTAATCTCCCTTTTCTATTTATTTAAAAAATTAAATGAAAAAAGCGATGTTTCGAATTTGACCTTCTTTTTATTCTTGACACCTAGTTTAATTTTCTGGACTTCCTCACCTTTAAAAGAATCATTAACGCTCTCTGGCTTGGCATTGGTTTTTTCCTTTGCTTTAAGTGCTCAGAAAAAATGGACTAATTGGCTTTTACTTGCACTTGGCTGCGTTTTGATCTTAATTACAAAATCATATTTACTTGGTTTGATTGGAGTCTCTTTTGCAGGAAGTCTATTGTTTTATAGTTTGAAGGCAAGAAAATATTCAATCATAGCTTTAGTTGTAGGTTTCTTTATAATTTCAGTATTTGCTGGATTTCCAACTAAATTATTGAATACTATAAACAACAAACAATTGGATTTTAAAAACATTATAAAAGGTGGCATTCATTTAAAAAATGACACTACTTATTTTTATTTACCTTATAAAAAAAGAACTATTTTAAAACCTATTGACTCTACAAATCAAATCGTATTAATAGAACCAACTAGCGCAGATGTGATTCCTTTTTCTGTGAAAAAGGCAACTGGGAAATCAAAATTAAATGCATTCATTGATACCCTTGAACTTACTTATTGTGAAAAAGAGAGTGCTTCAAGCTTTGAAATCATGAATATAGATAGCGCTTGGGACAAACTCTTTTTCAGTGCCCCTTTTGCAATCATCAACACTTTTTTTAGACCATTTCTTAATTTTAAGGAGATTAATTTTCGCGATGTTTTGTTATTTATAGAGAACATCTTTTTTGTTTTGTTGTTATACTTCGGGATTTGGAAGACTTTAAAAAACAATGCAATGACGCAGTACCTCGTTTTTGGACTACTCCTTTTTATAGTCTTCACCTCCTTGCTCATCGGTTGGATTACTCCTGTATCAGGTGCTATAGTCCGTTACAAGATTCCGATATATTTAGCCATAATTACCGTTTATCTCTTAACTTTAAAAACAAAATCAGTAAATGACTAATTCATATATTTTCATTACAGGGGCAACCTCCGGATTTGGTGAAGCTACTGCACGATTATACGCTCAAAATGGATTCGACCTAATATTAACAGGAAGGCGGAAAGAACGTTTACAGATTTTGGCCGATGATCTTGTTTCAAAACACTCCGTAAAAGTGGAGATTTTGACATTTGATGTAAGAGATTTTGCAACTTGTGAAGCCTCAATCACGTCTTTAAACCAGTCAGTTTTATCGAATATTTCCGTTTTAGTCAATAATGCTGGTTTAGCGGTAGGTCGAAATACTATTGATGATGGACTACTCGAAGATTGGGACAGAATGATTGACACCAACCTAAAAGGACTTTTAAACGTTAGTAAATGCATTATCCCATATATGAAAAGCAATAAAATAGGACATATTATAAACATCGGCTCTATTGCTGGCAAGGAAGTATATCCTGAAGGCAATGTATATTGCGCTTCAAAACATGCTGTTAATGCGATCAGTCAGGCCATGCGAATTGACTTGTTGAAATACAACATTAGAGTAGGTCATATTGCCCCTGGTGCTGCAGAAACTGAATTTTCACTGGTGCGCTTTAAGGGTGACGAATCCAAGGCAAAAGCTGTCTACAATGGATTTACACCTCTTCAGGCTCAAGATATAGCTGAAACCATTTATTTTATGACTTCCCGACCTTCCCATGTCAATATTAACGATCTAGTAATCATGCCTACAGCTCAAGCTAGCTCACAGATTTTTCACAAATGACTTTACTTAAAAAAATATATATTTTGAATTTACAATTAAGGAGTATTCCTATTGTTTTTGCCCTTTGGCTCTTATCATTCAGTGCTCAGGCTGCCCACATTGTTGGTAGCGAAGTTAGTTATCGATATCTTGGTGGAAACGAATACGAAGTAACTTTCAATATTATTCGAGATGCCAATAGTGGTGGCGCACCTTTTGATAATCCTTTAACATACACAGTCCGAAGAATAGGCGTAGACACTGTCATTATGAATCGCAATGTTACCGTGTCTAATGTTACTCAAGTACCTGCCTCTAATGGAGATCCTTGTGTTATTCCTCCGCCCAATTACATTATTCAACTAGGAACTTATGTAGACACCATCACTTTGCCTTTCGATCCTGTGGGCTATTATGTTACTTATCAACGTTGCTGTTGGGCCAATGATATTTTAAACATTGTCAATCCATCTAATACGGGTTTAACGGTCACCACTCAAATCCCCGGCACCAATCTCGTAGCATCTCAAAATTCATCTCCAAAATTCAAAGCACTGCCGCCTATAGTTATCTGTACGAATAAAGAATTTGTGCATGACTATTCCGCCAATGACTCGAATGCTGATTCTTTGGCATACAAACTTTGCGACCCTTTAGCGTATGCAGGAGGTGGAAACAACTCTCCCAATCCCGATTTGCCAAGACCATACGCTCCAGTAAACTGGGTGAACGGTTATAGCGCCACTTTACCCTTTGGGGCGCAATCTCCTGTAGCACTTGACGTGAATACTGGATTGTTTAGTTTTACCCCTGTAATTATCGGTCGACATTTAGCTAGCGTTTGTATAGAAGAATGGCGAAATGGAATTTTAATTAATGAAAAAAGTAGTATTGTAAATTTCGAAGTTCAAAATTGTACACAAGCTATCCCATTTGAAATTCAATTAAAAAACGAAGGGATTGTTGTTGGAGGAGAAGGAACTGGAACAGATCCTAATACAATAAAAATACTTTCAGAAGATTGCGGTGTGCATTTTTTAGAATTTTCAAGAACTGTTGACACTACTGAGGTTACACTTTATATCGACATTGTAGGAACGGTAACAGTTGGCGTTGATATTCCTGATTATCCAGATTCTATTGTTATCCCAAAAGGAACTAAAGATTCCGCAATTGCTATTTATGCTTTTTATGATGGGATCAATGAGCCTACTGAAAATTTTGTTTTCTCCCTGCGCTATTTCAATCCATGTTCGGGGGAATTTGATACCATTTCAAGTTTATATGTAGTCTATGATTACAGGAAGTTATTGGCCACTGTCGAAAGAGATAGCATAAACTTCTGTCCTGAATTGGGGGAATTTATTCAAATAACGGGCAATGTTACTCAAGGTATACCTCCCTATCAATACGACTGGTATTCTCCTGCAACTGAATTTCTTCCAGATGTGCCTTCGTTTCAAATTGGTGATGGAGTATTGTCTGAACCGGCAACACCTTTTTACTTTACAGTTACTGATCAGTGTATGAAAGACACAATATCACCAACAATAATGGTTTATGATCAATGTCCAATAATAGTTCCCAATGTAATCACTTTAAATGGGGATTATATTAACGATGTTTTTGTAATTAAAAATCTAGAGGATTATGACGCTGTCAAAATAAAAATCTTCAACCGATGGGGTAAATTGTTATATCAAAACGACGAGTATAAAAACAATTGGACTGTTGAACACAAAGATGGAACTCCGCTAATTGCCGGTATTTATTATTATCAAGTAGAAGTCGTAAATAGCAGCAAATACGAATATGACGACAATGGTAGAACTATTTATCAAGCTACCGGGTTTTTCCATGTATTAACCATTGAGTAAAAAAATTAGGACCAAAAAAAAGCGATTTGAATTCAAATCGCTTTTTTTTGGTCAATTTCTCTGGATTATTCCTCTAGCACATTTCCTTTGATAGTCAAAACAATTGGTTCAGGTTGAACATTGGTTTTAACAGTAATCGTTTTTTCAAAAGCTCCAATTCTAAAAGTATCATATTTAACAGATATTTCTGATTTCTCACCTGGGGCAATTGGTTGATCTGGTTTGCTTGCTGTTGTGCATCCACAACTAGTAATTACGTCTTGAATTAAAATTGGTGTTTTACCGGTGTTTTTAAAAGTAAAAGTAAAACGATCGTTGGTTCCTTTCGCAATATTTGAACGTTCGATTAGTGTTTGATCAAAAGAAATAGGCTTTGCTGGCTCAGCAGGCTTAGGAGCTTCTTTCGCGATAGCTTTTGAAGGAGCCTTCTTTTTAACTGTATTTGTCTTTTGTGCCTGTCCGAAAACGACAGAAGTTGAAATTAGCACAGTTGCGATTAAAATTATTTTTTTCATGTTTTGATAATTATAAAGTAAATTTTAGCTTTTCTATTATTGAATTCAAGATTACGACAAAAGTTGCAAGTTTTTACGATTTTAACTTAAATTTAATTCGAGTCTAATCAATTTCTATACCTTCCTTTTCAAAATATTCGTGCATTACGTCCAAAATGGAAGCAAAAGTATTTTCCTTTACTTTAAATAAATCATCTGCTTTAAACCATTTAACCTTTGTAATACCTTCATCAATCTGCCCTTTTAAAATTTCATCACCGAGGTATTCCATAGCATACCAATAGGTTCTTTTAATAGTCGGGCGATCTTTTAATTTATAGGTATGATAAGTCGTAGTGATCAAATGACTTACGATTGGATTGGTAATCCCGCATTCTTCTTCAATCTCTCGCACTGCTCCAATGGCAGGTGATTCACCTGCATCGAGTTTACCTTTTGGAATATCCCAAAATCCGTTTCTCTTAATGAATAAAAAACGATTCTCTTTTTTAACAATTCCGCCTGCAGCTTCTATAAAATCAAAAGCCTCAAATAACTTTGCAAAGGTACTTTCAGGATGACTGGTGATTATATATACTGGATTGAAATTCTTCACTTTATCGGTCCATGCAAACAATGCTTCACGAAAGGTCTTCGTGTGATTAGAATGAATGACCACTGCGTTTTTTGTATCCTCAGGAAGATCTGTCCCTATAATTAAGGGAGTGTTATCGATAAAAACTTTGTACATTTGCGCCATGATTTTTGACAACGACAAGGCTCTAAAGGTAGCAGAATTTCTATTACAAATCAAAGCTATCAA
Organism: Bacteroidota bacterium; assembly: GCA_018825925.1. Lineage (GTDB taxonomy): Bacteria > Bacteroidota > Bacteroidia > Flavobacteriales_D > Crocinitomicaceae > UBA2040. The sequence goes on from JAHKAT010000273.1 coordinate 6,201, forward strand.
ACTACAACCCAATCAACCTTTTACATGGGCATCGGGAATTTTGTCTCCAATTTATTGTGACAACCGTATCTCATTGAGTTATCCGAATGTTCGTACTTACATTCGTCAATCCTATACCGAAGCGATAGAAAAAGAATATGGCAAACCAGATGTGATTGCTGGTGTAGCAACTGGCGGTATCGCACTTGGTGCTTTGGTAGCTCAAGACATGGGACTTCCTTTCATTTATGTGCGCAGCGAAGCGAAAGCGCATGGTATGGGTAACCAAATTGAGGGTTACTACGAAAAGGGCCAGAAAGTAGTAGTGATTGAAGATTTAATTTCCACGGGGAAAAGCAGTTTGCTGGCTGTAGAAGCTTTAAAAAACGCTGAACTAGATGTTCGTGGATTAGTTGCTATTTTCTCTTACGGCTTTCAAGAAGCACATGATAGTTTCGAAAAACACCAATGTCCTTTTGTCACTCTTAGCAATTACGATACATTATTGGAGCTTGCGATAAGTCAAAAAACTATTGACGAAGCTGATCTAGCCTTATTAAAATCATGGAAAAGCGATCCTCGAAATTGGAATAAAAAATAAAATCATGACCATTCAAAGTCAACCGTATATAGTAAATGCAACATCAAAGGATGTTCTTGCTTTTTTAAGTGATGCAAAAAATCTTTTTCATTTATTGCCTCAAGACAAAATTACCGATTGGTCTGCCGACGAAAAAATGTGTTCTTTTAAGGTACAAGGTGGGTTTACGATTCGTTTAATAGAAGATGGTAACAATGGTGAAAATGAATTGTATTTAAAATCTGGTGAAGGCACTCCTTTTGCATTTAAATTGACTGTGTTTTTAAATGACAAAGAAAGTAAGACTGTTGGTCATATCCATTTTGACGGCGAGGTAAACCTATTCCTTAAAATGATGGTTGAGAAACCATTAACTGCCTTATTTGACTATATGTCTAAACAATTAGTAGCGTATTACGCCTAAGTCTTATTACCAAATAAACTTCAATTCCTTTAGGTCATATTCTTTTAAGTCGCCGTTTCGGTAAATAACCAATTTTCCTGAGGGACTCACACCTTCTATTATACCTATAAAAACACCTACATTATCTTCGTATTTTCGAATTTGCTTGTATCCCAACATACTTTTAAAATATAGTGGCGCTATTCCCTCTAAAAGTCCGTTTTCAATTGAATTCCAGATCGCATCAAATTGTAAGGCAAAAGTCAGTAACACTTCACGAACCTCCAATTTACGACCTATTTCTAAAAACAGACTAGTGCCTTTAAAGCCCTCAAAAATTGATTGATTAATATTCAAACCTATTCCCACAATCGAACTTTCTACCCGCGAGCCTTTTAAATTATTTTCTA
>JAHKAT010000274.1 GCA_018825925.1 Bacteroidota bacterium
AAATCTCTTAAAATCAGTGCAGGACAAGGTTTCAGATTCTACGAACACTTTGCTGTTTAAAATATCAAAATTTCCGTATTGACAAAGGACAAAAGAGCATGTAATTTTATGGAAAAGGACGTTCTTCTTTTATACTTAGTCGTTTAGCGGTTATTATTATTTTTCGACAATTTCATCCGTGTGGAATGTGGATAATTTTCTCTCAGATGTTTAAACAACCGTAAAGATTGGAGGACAAAGGGATTGCCGTTTTTGATGTTGATAAAGTTTCAAGGTTGTGAATTTCTTTAATTGTGTACTGACCAATTAATGACAATTTTTGTACCCGAGCAGCAACAGTTTTAAGAACAAATGAAGAACTGATCATTTGAAACTTTTGCTTCACTTTAGTACATCAAGCAACCACTTGACACAAAAGGACTTAAATGTCCACTAGGATAGATTTTGATAATAAATAAATAATAAATGGCACAAGAAAACGAACCGATATTACAGGAGAACAACAATAGATTTGTTTTGTTCCCTATTCAACATGACGACATTTGGAGTTTTTACAAAAGAGCTGAAGCTAGTTTTTGGACAGCAGAGGAAATTGATTTGGCTCCAGACATGGTCGATTGGGATACTAAATTGAATGACGATGAAAAACATTTCATAAAACACGTACTTGCATTTTTCGCTGCCTCTGATGGTATCGTGAACGAGAATTTAGCAGAAAATTTCGTTTCCGAAGTTCAATATACTGAAGCAAAGTTTTTCTACGGTTTTCAAATTACAATGGAAAACATTCATTCAGAAACGTATTCGCTTTTGATTGACACATACATTAAAGACACCAAAGAAAAAAATCGTCTTTTTAATGCCATTGACACCATCGATTGTGTGAAGAAAAAAGCAGATTGGGCATTGCGTTGGATTGATAACGGGTCTTTTGCTGAGCGATTGGTGGCTTTTGCAGCCGTTGAGGGAATCTTTTTCTCAGGTTCTTTCTGTTCTATCTTTTGGTTGAAAAAACGAGGTTTAATGCCAGGTTTGTCGTTTTCAAACGAATTAATTTCTCGTGATGAAGGATTGCATTGTGATTTTGCATGCTTATTGTACAACAATCACTTGAACAATAAATTACCGAAGGATAAAGTAAGAGATATCATTTTGGATGCAGTAGAAATTGAAAAAGAATTTGTAACAGATGCTTTACCTGTTCGTTTGATTGGAATGAATAGCGAAAGTATGGGACAATACATTGAATTCGTTGCCGATCGTTTGTTGAATGAATTGGGTTGTGAAAAAGTATTTAACGCAACTAATCCTTTCGATTTCATGGACATGATTTCAATACAAGGGAAAACCAACTTTTTTGAAAAAAGAGTAGGTGAATATCAAAAAGCAGGAGTTTTGGGTGGGTCTCAAACCTTCAGTGTAGATGAAGACTTTTAAGTAACAAGATTAAGGACAACCTAAAAACTAAAGATAAAATGTACGTAGTAAAAAGAGACGGAAGAAAAGAAGCGGTGAAATTTGACAAAATTACAGCGCGAATAATAAAAATGTGTTACGGCTTAGACCCTTTGGTGTCTCCTGAAGCGGTAGCCATGAAAGTAATTGAAGGGATTTATGACGGAGTGACTACCTCTGACTTAGATACTTTAGCAGCTGAGGTGGCTGCAGCAAAAACGATTGATCATCCAGATTATGCTTTGCTTGCCTCAAGAATAGCAGTTTCAAATCTGCACAAGGAGACAAAAAAGAACTTCTCCGAAACAATGGAGGATCTGTACAATTATATCGATCCAAAAACAGGACAAAATGCGGCCTTGCTAGCACAAGACGTGTATGAAATAATCATGAAAAACAAAGATTTTCTTGATTCAAGCATTATTTATGATCGCGATTTTCGATACGATTATTTCGGATTCAAAACCCTTTCAAGATCTTATCTTTTAAAAACAAACGGAAAAATTTCTGAGCGTCCGCAACAAATGTTGATGCGTGTTTCTATAGGAATTCACAAAAATGATATACAATCAGCAATCAAAACGTATAATTTGATGTCTGAAGGTTGGTTTACGCATGCAACACCAACATTGTTCAATGCAGGTACACCGAAACCTCAAATGTCCTCTTGTTTCTTATTAACTGCAAAGGAGGATAGCATTAGTGGAATTTACGACACATTAAAATCTTGTGCGCAAATTTCTCAATCAGCTGGTGGAATTGGTTTGTCTATTCACGATATCCGCGCAACGGGTTCTTACATCAAAGGAACAAACGGAACATCAAATGGTATTATTCCTATGTTACGTGTATTTAACGATACGGCCCGTTACGTAGACCAAGGAGGTGGAAAACGCAAAGGGTCTTTCGCAATTTACTTAGAGCCTTGGCATGCAGATGTATTTGAATTCTTAGACTTGAAGAAAAATCATGGAAAAGAAGAACAACGTGCTCGTGACTTGTTTTACGCACTTTGGATTCCAGATTTGTTCATGAAACGTGTGAAAGAAAATGGTGAATGGACCTTGATGTGTCCTCACGAATGCCCAGGTTTGTCAGATACACATAGTGCCGAATTTGAAAAGCTTTATATTTCCTACGAAAAAGCAGGAAAAGGAAGAAAAACAATCAAAGCACAAGATTTATGGTTTAAAATCTTAGAGTCTCAAATCGAGACAGGTACTCCTTATATGTTGTACAAAGATGCTGCGAACGGTAAATCCAACCAAAAGAATTTAGGTACAATCAAGTCTTCTAACTTGTGTACTGAAATCATGGAATATACGGCACCAGACGAAATCGCAGTATGTAACTTGGCTTCCTTGGCTTTGCCAAAATATGTAACAGAAGAAGGAACTTTTGATCACGATAAATTGTTCGAGGTAACGTATCAAGCTACTTTGAATTTGAACAAAATTATCGATGAGAACTTCTACCCAGTTGAAGAAGGGAAAAACTCAAACCTACGTCACCGTCCAATTGGTCTAGGTGTTCAAGGTTTAGCAGATACATTCATCTTAATGCGTTACCCTTTTGAATCGGAAGAGGCTAGAGCGTTGAATCGCGAGATTTTCGAAACAATGTATTACGCTTCAATGACTGCGTCGAAAGATTTAGCAAAAATTGAGGGTCCATACGAAACATACGCTGGTTCACCCGTTTCTAAAGGTGAATTCCAATACGATATGTGGAATGTTACTCCAACCAATCGTTGGGAGTGGGATGTTTTGAAAGAAGAAGTGAAGAAATATGGAGTAAGAAACTCATTATTGTTAGCGCCAATGCCAACAGCTTCTACAGCTCAAATTCTAGGAAACAATGAGTGCTTTGAACCTTATACTTCAAATGTATATACACGTCGAGTGCTTTCAGGTGAATTTATCGTAGTGAATAAACACTTGTTAAAAGACTTAGTAAAAGAAGGTTTGTGGACTAAAGAAATGCGTCAAACATTAATGTCGCACAATGGATCTGTACAAAACATCAATGAAATCCCACAAGATTTAAAGGATTTGTACAAAACAGCCTGGGAAATTTCTCAAAAAGCAATTATTGAGATGGCAGCTGATCGTGGAGCATACATTTGTCAATCTCAATCTTTGAATATTTTCATGGAAAATGCAAACTTTGGTAAGCTGACGTCTATGCACTTCTATGGCTGGGAGAAAGGCTTGAAAACAGGGATGTATTATTTGCGAACAAAAGCGGCTACAGATGCCATTAAGTTTACAGTTGATAAATCAATGGTACAAGCAGAACCAACATTAATAGAAAATGATGAAGAATACGCAAAAGCAGCCATCAGTTGTTCAATTGACAACCCAGATGATTGTGAAATGTGTGGATCTTAAACCATTATAAATACCTTTTGCCGGTGCCAAGGTAAAAAGGTGTGATTAAAAATCCCTTCGTTTTCGAAGGGATTTTTTTGCTTTATATTTGAATCATATTCGAAGAATGCCGGAAGATTTGTGCCGTTTATGTATGATAATGGAGTGGGCAAAAAAAAAAGTAGTACATTCCCGCCGGAATTAGAAAAACACAACAGCTTGCACTAAAATCAATGACATTAAACACCTCTATTTCTAAGGACTATTCAGAAATTGACAAGATCAATGATAAGTCGTATGAATACAGACACGATAATCCTAGTCTGTCCCTCTCGTATGCACAAGAAGCGCTTAAGCTATCCGAAGAAAAAAATTATGAAATTGGTAAAGCGAATAGTCATTTAAATAGTGGATTTTATTACCTCAATAAGGGCGAACACAATTTGTCCATTGAAAACTTCTTAAATGCCCTTTATATATGTAAAGACGTACATTACGATTCAGGTATTGCAGAGGCAAAATACAATTTAGGTGTTTTAAACTTTAGATTGGGTAATTATGATATTGCACTAACCCAAATCAATGAAAGTCTGACTATTCGAAAAGATTTGCATGAAAATAAGTTTTTGGGTAAATGCTATTATCAAATGGCGGTAATTCAATATCAACTGCAAGATTTTGAGGGAGCCTTAAAAGCAACTAAAAAGGCCATGCGCTTTGAAACTCAATTTGATCATTTATCGGGAATAGCAGCCATAGTTATTCTGGAAGGGCGTATTTATACGGATATGGAGCTCTTTAAGGAGGCTGAAATATGTTTGAAAGAAGGGTATCAAAGAAGATTAGATCTAAAAGAAAAAATCGGGATCGCTTCTATTATCTTTTATCTCATCGAACTTTGGATGAAACAAAATTTGTTTGAAAAAGCAAAAGAGGAAATGGAGCTCCATGGCCATGTTTTTGACGAAATAGAGTTTCCATATGGATTGGCTCAAAGTAAACAGTTGCAGGCGCGTATCGCCATGCAGATGGGGGATAATGACCAAGTGATGAGATATTTAGGAGAGTCATTGTTGATTGCCGAAAAACACCAATTGAGAGAGCAAATAAGTCGAGCGTATCTTTTGTATGCCGATTATTTTGAAAAAAATAACCAACTAGAATTATCCCTAGAATATTTTAAAAAATACCACCAAACAAAAGTAGAAAACAACGAAGCACAGTCGGAGAAAATATTAGAAAACATACGTCTTAACAATGATATAGAGTACGCTCGAAAAAAAGCGGATATTCTTCGAAACGCGAACCAACAACTGATAGGTGCCAACCAGGTAATTTCTGAAATGAACCAAAACCTGAAATCAAGCATTAGTTATGCAAAACGAATTCAAGAAGCTGTTTTTCCAGACCAAAGCAGCATAACACAGTTTTTTCCAAAACATTTGTTAATTCATAAGCCAAAGGATATAGTTTCAGGCGACTTTATATGGATAAAAAACATATTAAATTCAAAATATGTTGCAGTAGCTGATTGTACAGGACATGGTGTGCCGGGTGCAATGCTTAGCATGTATGCAAACAATGTTTTGTCTAAATGTAAATTTGCTCCAGATTCAAAACCTGCAGAGATTTTGGATTATATCCGGACAAATTTTGTAGCAGATTTGATTTCTGAATCAGTGACCTTGAAAGACGGAATGGACATAGCTTTGATTAAAATTCAAGGCTACGAACTTACTTTCTCGGGGGCTTACCGACCGATTTATATTTTAAGACAAAAAGAATTAATTGAAATAAGAGGTGACCGACAACCTGTTGGACAGTTTTTAAAAATGAGAGCGTTTACAAATGTATCTTTTCACTTAAAACCAGGAGACCAAGTGGTTATGTTTACGGATGGTATTAGCGACCAAATGGGAGGTGTGAAAAACAAAAAATTAAAGGTTTCAGGCCTCAAAGAATGGCTATTGGAAATCGGAAGTAAACCTATTGAAATACAACAAATGTTGTTGGAGCAAAAACTAATGGATTGGCAAGGAGATAACGAGTTGACAGACGACCAATTGTTCTTCTCATTTACGGTACATTAATCTTCATCGTCTGCACCATCTGTTGACGCCTTGCAATTAAAAAGTAAACACCTTGTGTTAATGTTCTGCTTAAATCAATTGTCTGCCCTAATTGATTATACAACTGAACTTCTTCCCACTCCCCACAATTATTGAAAGTTAAATTCCTATCCTTAATTTGGATAAGGTCCATGGTCAAATATCTACAGCCGTTTGTTTGATAACTAATCAAGTGCTCAGAAGATAAACTTCCGTCTAAATCATAAGCCTTTAGTCGATAATAATTCTGACCAATTGTGAAACGTTCAATATCAGCTGAATAATACTTTGTTTTTAAACTTTTTTGAGCGGCTTGTATAGTTGCAATGTATTCGAAATCAAAACCGTTAGTAGAACATTCAAGTATAAAATGAGAGCTGTTGATTTCTGTAGCCGTTATCCAATAAACTGCGCTTCTCTCCTCGTCAATATTAAAATCGATTAATTCAATGGGTAAAAGAACACAAGTGGGGCAGTTCCCTGAAACATAATCAATTTGATAAGAGATTATTTCGTCGGATCGATTAGATGTCCCTTCAATAATAACCGTGCATGGACCGGCAACATTTACCTCTCGATCAGACATTGCAGAATTGTCACCTGAGGTTTGGTAAGGTTTTGCGAGGTCCGTGCTCAATCGAACTCTTAATTGATCTCCTTCATCTGCTCCCGAGGCGTGGCAGTTGGGGCGGTTGTTCATTGAAGCTGTAATATTGACTGTGCAGCCATTGGGTACATTAAAGTTGTAGCTCATTTCACTCTGACCATTTGTGCAATTTCCTAAAGTTCCCGAACCGCAATTTGGCCCACCATAAGAAGTTAAATCACAACCTGCTATGCAACCACAACCCGGTCCAGAAACGAATAGAGCTCCAGTTTCACATGTTTGTGAAAAATAGTAGTCGCACCAAACGGCAATTATAAAGGTTGTAAGTAGCTTTTTCATAGTAAATAGGTAAGTCAAATTAAAAAAAAATATTTAATTGTGAATACTTGGATTAAAATTTATTGCCAAGCGGAAGGTTGATGCTGACTTGTAGCAATTGACATGATTCGTTAAATTTCATGGCTTGCTGCACAACCGCTTGAATTTTTAACTTTGTAAAAAGAATAAAATGCTCGGATTGAAACTTCCAACCGATCCACGTTGGGTGAATATTGTAGAAAAAAACATTTCAGAAATTTTGACAGATCATGCGTGGTGTGAACAAAAAGCGGCAACCAATGCAATGAACTTGGTGATACATAATCCGAAATACACGGATTTGGTAACCGACATGATTCAAATAGCAAAAGAGGAGATTGATCATTTTGATCAAGTGCATCAATTGATTATAGCTCGGGGATTTACACTTGG
>JAHKAT010000275.1 GCA_018825925.1 Bacteroidota bacterium
TTTGAACAAAAACTTCCTATTTAAATCCTACGTTTTATCAAAAAGAACTAATTTTATCCGGATTGGTTGCAGGTATTCTGTTTATTCGTTCTATCTTAGTTCGTTGTAAATATCCTTGCCTGCTAAATGAATTTTTAGATTTATGTACATAGTAAAATATTTTACTGCTCTCAGTATTACTGCCATCGCTTTGACCGTTCAAGCTCAACCAGCTACGCGACTAGTTCGTGAAGCAAACATGATGTTTGACAATGAAAATTATTGCGAAGCCACAGACAAAATAGAAGCAGCTTACAAGCAAATTTCAAGAAAAGGCAAAAAAGCCCAGTTAAAAAAAGGAGCCTTGTCATTCAAAGTAGCAGAAAGCTATAGACAAACAGAAAGATATAAGGAAGCACAAGAGTGGTACGAGCGTGCTGAACTTTTGGAATATCAAGAGGTTGAACCTAAAATATTGTATTATTTGGCCCTATGCTATAGCCGAATAGGTGATGAAAGCGGGACTTTAAAGTATATTGAGAGATATAAAAAATACGTTCCCAAAGACCCAATGACTGATGTGTTAGAAATGACACTCAAGAATGTGAAGGCATTCAAGGCAAATAGATCTCGCCATATCATTGAAAATCAACGTCAAATTAATAAACCTGAATTTGATATGAGTCCTGTATTTGGAGATAGAAAAGAATCAAAATTGTTCTTTTCGTCATCGCGACCAGGTAGTACTGGTGGCGACACAGATCCACGTTCTTGTGAAGGTTACATGGATATTTGGGTTTCTCAGCAGGATAAAAAAGGCAATTGGGGCGAACCGTCATTAATTGTTGGCGATAGCATCAATACAGAAGACAACGAGGGAACCGTTTGTTTTGACGGTAGAAATAAAACCATGTTTTTTACACGTTGCCCAAACGCTAAAAAAATGAATTTAGGTTGTGATATTTACATGTCAGAAGCTAAAGGGAAAGATGAATGGGGAATTCCAGTAAAAGTAAATATTAAATCTGCAGATAGTATCTCAGTTGGACACCCTTGTTCTTCCGAAGATGGACGTTCTATTATATTTGCTTCAGACATGCCAGGAGGAATTGGAGGAAGAGATTTATGGTGGTCGTCTTACGACAAGAAAACAAATATTTGGTCGACTCCTGTGAACTTAGGTCCAGAAATAAACACTGTTGGAGATGAGCTATTTCCTTCATTTGCGAAAAACGGAGATCTATTATTCTCCTCAAACGGTCACCCTGGAATGGGAGGCTTGGATATCTTTAGAGCAATAAAGGTGGGCGATGAGTGGAAATGGGAAAATCCTGAAAACCTAGGCTTCCCTATAAATTCAGAATCAGCAGATTATTCTATGTATGAATTGGATGAAAAGAAAGGTTATTTTACATCTGAAAGAAAAGGAGAAAATGGAGATTTGAAACCAGATATTTATTCCTATGATTTACCAGACAACCTATTTGATTTGCGTGTAATCGTTTCTGAATTAGGCAATAAATCTCAAATAGTTGCCGGTGTGAAGGTAACCGTGTCAGGTTCTGATGGAAGTAAATTCGATGGAGTTACCAATGAAAAAGGAACCGTGGTTTGGGATAAAAAACCAAACGGTGATCGATATATTCTTGAAGAATCTAGTTATAACATCTTGATTGGCAAAGCGGGTTATGTTGAGGATAGAAAAGGCACTCAATTGACAACCAAAGGTTTGAAATACGGTCAAACGTTTATTATGGAAATGTCATTATTGCCTATTAAACCTATACGTTTGCCAGAGGTGCGTTATCCATTAGGTTCAGCAGTACTTTTGGTTGATTCCACAATTAATTCGAAAGATTCATTAAACTTTGTTTATGACTTATTGACTGAATATCCGGGAATGGTTCTTGAATTAAGTTCTCACACCGATGCTCGTGGCTCTGATGAATCCAATCAAACTCTTTCTGAAGCACGTGCCAAATCATGTGTTGATTATTTAGTAATCGAAAAAGGGATTAATCCATTGAGACTAGTGCCGGTTGGAAAAGGAGAAAGAGAGCCAGCGGAATATAAATTACCTGAAACTGGTGAAGTTGTTAAGTTGACTGAGGCATTTATTAATCAGTTTAAAACTACAGATCCTAAAAAGTTTGAATTACTACATCAAATTAATCGACGCACTGAAGGTCGTGTATTGAATATGGATTTTGAATAGAATATTATTTATCGATAAATGCAAAGCCTTGGTTCTCCAAGGCTTTTTTTGTATCTTAATTCTAACAAAACCTGCGAAATGAATGAATCCTACCTGCACTTCCTTTGGGAAATGCGCTACCTGCCTAGTACTGTTTTAGAATTGACAGACAAAACAGAATTCCGAATTTTAAAATTTGGAACCTATAATAAAAATGAAAGTGGCCCAGATTTTTTAGAGGCGAGCTTGGAAATCAACTCTGTAATTCTTCATGGAAATATTGAGTTTCACCTTAAATCATCAGATTGGTATCTCCACAATCATCATCTAGACCCTGCTTATAACAATGTTATTTTACATGTGGTTTGGCAACATGACTCTGAAGTTGTTCAAAATGGATTTCATTTACCAACTTTGCTTTTATCCGAATTTATTAATGAAGAAACCATCATTCATTTAGGGCATAACAAA
>JAHKAT010000276.1 GCA_018825925.1 Bacteroidota bacterium
CGAAGTTTGGGCAGAAATTGGAGTTATTATTTTATTATTTAGTTTAGGACTCGAATTCAGTTTTAAAAAATTAATGAAGGTTGGAGGAACCGCCTCCATTACGGCCGTCACCCAGATTATTTCCATGGTTTTAATGGGATTCTTGGTGGGTAAATGGATGGGCTGGAGCCAAATGGATTCCATCTTTCTTGGAGTAATTCTATCCATATCTTCGACCACAATTATATTAAAAACCTTTGACGAACTTGGAGTAAAAGCCAAGAAGTTTGCGGGAATAGTGATAGGATCTCTTATTGTGCAAGACATTGTAGCCATTTTAATGATGGTGCTGTTGTCGACAGTGGCAGTTAGCCAGAAATTCTCAGGTACCGAATTAATCATGTCAGTCTTGAAGCTGGTATTCTTTTTAACCGCTTGGTTTATAGGAGGAATCTTTTTCATCCCGTCATTGTTGAAAAAAGCAAAAGATTTACTAACCGATGAAATGCTTTTAATTATCTCACTTGCTTTGTGTTTGATGATGGTAATATTAGCATCGAATGTTGGTTTCTCACCTGCGTTAGGTGCCTTTATAATGGGTTCTATTATTGCCGAGACAACACAAGCAGAACATATCGAGCATTTGGTTAAACCAGTAAAAGATTTATTTGGTGCCATTTTCTTTGTTTCTGTGGGTATGTTAATTGATCCCGTGATGTTGTACGAGCATGCGATTCCCGTAATCATTTTGACCTTTGTAACTATTTTTGGACAATCCATAAGTTCTACTATAGGAGCATTAATATCAGGACAACCTTTGAAACAATCAGTACAAACGGGAATGAGTTTGTCACAAATTGGTGAGTTCTCGTTTATCATCGCAACTTTAGGAATGTCCATGAATGTAACGAGCTCGTTCTTATATCCTATTGTAGTCGCCGTTTCAGCGATTACAACATTTACAACTCCATTTATGGTGAAATCTGCGGTGCCTTTCTCTGAATTTTTAGAACGTAAATTACCTAAAAAATGGGTTAAGAAGATTGCCAGATACAGTACAAATGCACAAGCAATACGTTCAGTAAGTACGTGGCAAATTGTAATTAGAGCATACCTAGTTCAGATTATTTTGAACACAATAATTATTACGGCAATTATTTTATTGTCAGCAAATTTTGTGTTGCCATTAGTGGAGGAATCTAAATTTGGAAATGCTATAGCTGCACTAATAACCCTAGTCGCTATTTCTCCTTTTTTATGGGCTTTATCGTTACGAAGAGTAGCCGTAGAACAAGTGGATGCTTTGTATAAAGAGCGAAAATATCGTGGACCTATATTGATGATGATTTTCTTCAGAATTGGGTTGGCTATATTTTATATTGGTTTCCTTTTAAACATTTTCTTTTCTCCCGTAATTGCATTCTTCGCTTTAGTAGCTTCAATCGTAATTTATTTTTTCTTTCCGAAAAAGCTGCACGCAATGTATCACAGGATTGAAAATCGTTTTTTGAAAAATTTAAACAACCGAGATTTAAAAAAGGTAGACCGTCGTCATGCCAATCTAACTCCTTGGGATGGGCATATGTCTACATTTGAAATTGCACCAGAATCAAATCTAGCAGGAAAAACACTGCGCGAATTGCAAGTTAGAGAGGATCTGGGAATCAATATTGCTTTTATAAAACGTGGTGAGTTAACGATCCAGATTCCTAATAAGTTGGAGCGTTTATTTCCAGGTGACGAAATTTGCGTTATTGGAACAGATGCTCAAGTGGAACAATTTGAATCCTACTTAAAATCGAATGAAATTAAAGATCCCGTAAAATCAGATAACAATTTGGTTTTGAAACAAATCGAACTAAGTAATAATGAGTTCATTGGAGTAAGTGTGGGACAATCAAAACTAAGAGAGCGAACCAATGGTTTACTTGTGGGAATTGAGCGAAATGGCCAGCGAATACTAAATCCTGAATCGAGTATTGTACTTCAAAAAGATGATATATTATGGATTGTAGGAAACAATAAATTAATGAATGCTTTATTCCCTGAATAAAACAAAAAAGGCAAAAGTGAAAACTTTTGCCTTTTTTTTATAATTATATAATCGCTAAATTATCTTGAATAATTAGGAGCTTCTTTTGTAATAGTAACATTGTGAGGATGACTTTCATTGATTCCGCTAGCAGTAATACGAACAAAACGACCTGTTTCTTGAAGTGTAGGAATGTCTTTTGAACCACAGTATCCCATTCCAGCACGAAGACCACCAATGAACTGTAACATACTTTCATTCAATTCTCCCTTGTACGGTACGCGACCTACAATTCCTTCTGGAACTAATTTTTTAACATCATCTTCAACATCTTGAAAGTAACGATCTTTAGAACCTGTTTCCATTGCTTCTACAG
>JAHKAT010000277.1 GCA_018825925.1 Bacteroidota bacterium
AAGTGCGATACTTCACAAAAAAGATCCACTTACGGATTTAAGGAATTATCGGGACTGTTCGCGCAAAGTTTTGCAAACTTTACGACAGCTGGCTCTCAAACACTGGGTTCGTTACCTTTCGCTTATTGGGTTTTTTTATACGATTTAATTTGTCAAGGCCGTCTGGCATTACTTCGAGATTGAAATTCTATCTAGCAACTCAATTTATTAATGAATACGCCTACATTTTACTCACAAAACTGGAACGAAATCCATAACTATTTACTGAATTCATGATTCAAATATTTGCTTCCTCCCCATACTTTTTTACTTGACCCGTTTAAACTCCGTGTTCTTGATTCTATCACCTAATTCTTGGTTCGCAACAAACGGAGGAGCGTATGTTTTTGATAGAATCACTCTCGTTAACATTTCTGAATAAGAAAATTTACTATCAAATTTTGTTCATCAGATAAATGAAAGTAAAGACCGGTATTCTTGGATTTCGACTAATAAAGGAATTGATAAATACAAGGAACATTCATTTACAAATATGACCGCAAAACTGGTCCGTGATGAAGATATGGTTGGTTGCAACTTTGAAGATAAACAAGGACGCTTTGGTTTAATGTAAATATGCGGGATATGTACAGCTACAATGGTATATCCTTCACAAAAATCAAAAACAAAGTGGTGACTTTAAGCCCTTTCCTTTTAGCTTATCTCAAGACAGCCAAGAACGACTTTGGTTGGTTGGTTTTAAAGGCGCTTATCGCTATGAGAATAACAATTTCATCAAGGTAACCAGGAATAGACCCTGGTGAATTAGAAAACGAAGGTACAACAGGGGTTGTTGGAAATTGGTTTTTTTGACTTAATTTAAACCTTGTATTTCCTCTTAATTTTTGATGTTTGGTCGAATTTTAGGGCTTATAATTCCATTAATATTAATTTAATACGAACTAATATGAACGAAAATCTCTTAAATACATCGCAAAGTTTGGTGACCTCCTTGGAAGAAAAGTGGAGCGCATTTGTGAACCAAATTCCTGATATCATACTGGCTCTCTTAATTGTTTCCTTAGGCATATTGATTTCTCAAAAAATTGCTCGATTATCCAGTAAAGCAATATCGGCTAAATCGGACGACCCTATTATGGTAAATTTTCTTGAAAAAGCGATAAGAATACTTTTGTCAGGGATGTTCATCATGTTTGCCTTAGACATTGCTGGATTACAAGGTCTTGCAACAGCCATTCTTACCGCTGCAGGTGCATCGGCTGTCATCATTGGATTTGCATTCAGGGATATAGGTGAGAATTTTATTTCCGGAATCATCCTTTCATTTAACCGGCCATTTAATGTGAATGAAACAGTAAGTATTGGTGAGATTTTTGGTCAAGTGAAAAACATCGAATTCAGGTACACCAAATTACGAACTTTTGATGGTCGTGATGTTTATATCCCCAATAGCGATGTTATAAAAAAGCCTGTCTTTAATTACACCGAAGACGGTTTTTTCCGGTTTGATTTTGTTGTCGGTATCGCCTATGAAGACGATATTAAAGCCGCTGAAAAACTGATCATGGAAACTGTAAACAAAACCAATAATGTTTTTCAAGACGAGAGCCATCCAAATTTTATTTTCACGGACGAACTGTCTGTGAGCACCGTAAATCTTAAAGTACAATTTTGGGTGGAGACCTTTGAGTACGGCATGGAAGCACTTTTGATAAAAGGAAACGTTATTTCCAACGTAAAAGCAGCATTATTAAGAGAAGGGTTCGGTTTACCTGCTGACATCAGTGAGATAAAACTTTATGACACTCAAACGTCCATACCTATCAATATTAAAAAAACAGTGTAGCTTCTGGAGAAGTTATTATGGAAAACTAAGAATTGAATTCAAATAAGAAAATAATAGGATGTATTTTAAAAGTAGTGCTGGATTCGCTAGAAATAGAGCATACAGTGAAAAAATAAACCGAAAGCCTTATTGTAAAAGCACGAAACTAGCAAGAACATGAAACAAAAATCAACATTTTTACTTCTGACTCTTTATTCAGTTTTTGCCTTTGGACAAAATGATGGATCGAAAATTCAAGAAGTAAATCAACCTTTTGTACTCGGTGAAATCATTGAGTTTCACTCAACCGTTTTATCCGAAAAACGAACTTTAAACATCTATTTACCAGACGGATACAACCCAAAAGATAGTATTAAGTATCCAGTTACCTATTTACTTGATGGTTCGGCTGACGAAGATTTTATTCACGTTGTAGGGCTTTTTCAGTTCAATAATTTTTCTTGGATAAATAGAGTTCCAAAGTCAATTATTGTCGGAATTGCGAATGTTGATAGGAAACGAGATTTTACCTATCCTACCACAATTTCCGAAGATCAAAAGCGGAATCCAAATTCAGGGAAATCTGCAAATTTTATCACCTTTTTGGAAACCGAATTACAACCGTTAATTGAAAAGAAATATAAAACCAATGCCTCCAAAACTATTATTGGACAATCTCTTGGTGGCCTTTTAGCAACAGAAATTTTACTAAAAAAACCTCAACTTTTCAATAAATATATAATTATAAGTCCCAGTATTTGGTGGGATAACGGTTCCTTATTAAACCTAAAGTCAGAAATTTATCAAGAGAATTTTAAAAAACAGGTAGAGGTTTATATTGGAGTTGGGAAAGAGGGTCTTGCACCCACTAAAATACCCCACGTAATGGAAGTAGATGCAAATTTGTTAGCAGAGCAAATACGCAACACAAAAAGTAAAAGTATAAAAGTCTATTTTGACTATTTACCTCAAGAAGACCATGCAACAATAACACATCAAGCAATTTTTAATGCCTTGAGAATGTTATATCCAACTGAAAAAGAGTAAAATAACGAACCACAGAGAGCATCTGTTTAAAAAATAAAAAATGAGAAATGAAATTTATCCTTGCTTATGGTTTGACGGTCAAGCCCAAGAAGCTGCACAGTTCTACTGCTCTATTTTCAAGAACTCACAAATAACCTCTGACAACCAAATGGTAGTCAACTTTGAATTGGACGGCAAAAAGTTTATGGGACTAAATGGTGGACCTAACTTTAAATTCAACGAAGCCGTTTCTTTTGTTGTAAACTGTGAAACACAAGAAGAAATAGACCATTATTGGGATGCATTGATTGCGGATGGAGGACAAGAAAGCAATTGCGGTTGGTTAAAAGATAAATTTGGTGTTTCGTGGCAAATTGTTCCTACCCTACTTTCAAAATTATTAAGTGACCCATCCAGAGCACAAAAAGTAATGGAAGCATTTATGAAAATGAAAAAGTTCGACATCAAAGCGCTTGAAAATGCATGAGAAAGTTAAGTAAGTAGCACACTTTAATATTTAAGACAGATGAATGAAATTGAACTATACA
>JAHKAT010000278.1 GCA_018825925.1 Bacteroidota bacterium
ATCTTTCGGTAAGAGAAGTTGAGCAGTTGATCAAAATCGGCCAACCAAAAACAAGTTCTACTCCTGCAAATCAAGTTGCGACTACTCCAGCCGTGACGATCAGCACAGAACAAATCGTTTTTAAGGAATTTCTTTCAGATCGTTTGGCTACAAAAGTAGAAATCAATAAAGCGAGCACTGGTTCAGGGAAAATCACTTTGAATTTTAGCTCTGAGAATGATTTGAACCGTATTATTGAATTGTTGACAAAAAAATGATTTTAAGACTCTGGATATTTTTCAGTTTACTTTCATTCAGCAGTTGGTCGCAAGATAGCTTGGTTGAAACTTCAACAATTCCAGATACTATTCATAGTGTTCGTAAAGCCACTTTGCTTTCACTTGTTTTGCCAGGTGCCGGACAAGTTTACAATTACACAGGACAGGCTAAAGGCCAAAAAAAGGGATTGTGGAAAATTCCATTAATCTATGCTGGTCTTGGTTTTACGGGGTATTCCATTGTTAAAAACCAAATCATAGTAAGTTCACTAAAAACCGAGTATCGGTCGCGTGAAAATGGCGTTTTTGAAGATGAAAGATGGATTACTTATGACCAAAATGGTATCGTTACTTTGTATTCACAATATTCGCGAAAAAGAGATCTGGCTATAATGGGATTAATACTTGTTTACGGTTTTCAAATTGCAGACGCAGCTGTTCAAGCTCATTTTGTGAATTTTGATATCTCCGAAGACTTATCTCTATCTATTTTTCCGAAAATGACCGATTTTCGCTCCGTAAGGGTCGGATTTACATTTAATTTTCGTTAAAAATAATTTTAACAACCGAATGACGTTAAATTTGCACGAATGAAGATTGCATTAATTGGTTTTGGAAAAATGGGCAAAATAATAAAGTCCTGCGCTGTAGAACGAGGTCATACAATAG
Organism: Bacteroidota bacterium; assembly: GCA_018825925.1. Classification (GTDB taxonomy): domain Bacteria; phylum Bacteroidota; class Bacteroidia; order Flavobacteriales_D; family Crocinitomicaceae; genus UBA2040. The sequence goes on from JAHKAT010000278.1 coordinate 927, forward strand.
ATGCTACGTTTGATTCTAGCAATCCCTTAACCGTTGCAGCATTGAAGAATATAGACGTAGCTATAGATTTTACCATTCCAAAACTGGCCATCGAACATATTGAACTTTGCCTCAAAGCGAATGTGCCTTTGGTAATGGGGACTACAGGTTGGTATGAGCATTTGGATCAAATCGAACAAAAAGTAAAGCACTCAGAAGGCTCTTTTTTATGGGCTAGCAATTTTAGTATCGGTGTAAATCTTTTCTTCGAATTAAACAAGAAATTAGCTCAATTGATGAACCCACATCTGCAGGAATATCAATTGCAAATGGAAGAAATTCATCACACTCAAAAACTAGATGCACCAAGTGGTACAGCAATATCACTTGCAAACGACATTGCAGCTAATACAGGTTATTCAGGCTATACAACTGTCGAAAATAATAAAGAAAGCTACTTTAACTCACCGCCAGAATTTCCGATTTTTGCACGAAGAATTCCAGAGGTTCCTGGCACTCATACCATAGAGTATTCTTCAGATATAGATTCAATTAAAATTACTCACGAAGCTAAAAACAGAATAGGCTTTGCCCTTGGTTCTGTTATTGCTGCTGAGTTTTTACAAAATAAAACAGGGCTCTTCACCATGAAAGATGTCTTAAACATACCATTATGAGTTTTACTATTTTTTACGTTTTTTTGGTACTTCACCCCTATTTAGCCTTGTGGTGGAAAAGTTTCCCATCAATGGGTCGAAAATCTTGGGAGGCACTAATCCCAGGATATAATTATTTCATCGCCTTTAAAGCAACTCACAATAAACCATGGTGGTCTCTTTTATTGCTTTTCCCTGGAGTTCATATTGTAATGTGGATGGTTATAAATGTGACTTACCTGCGTCGTTTTGGATACTTTTCTTTGGGTCATACCTTATTGGGCATTTTCTTTCCTTATACTTTATTTTATCGCGTTAGCAAAACGTCAAACACTGACTTCCTGCCTGAAACAAATTGGGCAAACAGTAAGGAAAGATCGGAAAGAGAATGGGGCGATCACTTGGTTTTATTTATGAGTTTGCCGGTGATTGGACACGCTATTGCTTTGGGAACACAAGCTTTATCAAGAGAACCGAACGGTA
>JAHKAT010000279.1 GCA_018825925.1 Bacteroidota bacterium
GCAAATACCTCACAGAGTTATCTAATTGGCGATGTCAACTTAGAATATTTATTAAATGAAGCCGGAACTTTCAGAGTCAATATTTTCAATGAGTCAAATCAGAACAGAATTATCCAAGACAACAGTACAGGGATGTTCAAACAGGGAATAGGCTTACAATACCAAGAGGATTTTAATAACTTCCATAATTTTAAAGCAGTTCAGTATTTTTTAGATTTTTTCCGCTTAAAAGGAAATAAAAGATACCCGATTAAGAAAAAAAGACAACAAACTGCAGTACCGCCTTCTAATCCAATTGAGCCCAAAAAAGAGAAGGAGTAATCTTTTATCAGTATTTTATCCCCATTATTTTTGCCAGTCACTAAAGCCACCTCCCCTACTTTCCTAAAAAAAATTAACTTTGCTTTTTCTAAAAAATCATGAAGAAAGTTTTAATTGCCAACCGAGGGGAAATCGCCCGAAGAGTTATCAGAACCTTAAAAAAAATGGACATTGCAACCGTTGCTATCTATAGTGATGCAGATCGCGAAGCTCCTCATGTTTTAGAGGCAGATGAAGCCGTTTATGTTGGAGCAAGTCCATCTTCGGAAAGCTATTTAAAACAAGACTTGATTTTAGAAATCTGTAAAGATTTAAAAGTGGATGGTATTCATCCTGGATACGGCTTTTTGTCAGAAAACGCTGGCTTTGCTCGCAAGGTGAAACAAGCTGGAATTACATTGATTGGTCCAACTCCAGAATCCATGGAAATCATGGGGGATAAACTACGCGCCAAACAAGCGGTGAAAGAATTCAATGTTCCTCTTGTACCGGGAGTGGATGAAGCCATTACTGATATTGATGAAGCTATTAAAGTTGCCGAAGAGGTAGGTTACCCTATTTTAATTAAAGCTTCTGCCGGAGGTGGTGGTAAAGGAATGAGGTTGGTTGAAAAATCATCTGAATTTAGAGAACAAATGAAAATGGCCCAGAGTGAAGCGCGCTCAAGCTTCGGTGATGATGCCGTTTTTATCGAAAAATTTGTTACGAAACCACGCCACATTGAAATTCAAGTATTTGCCGATCAATTTGGAAATGTTGTCTATTTGTTTGAACGTGAATGTTCTATTCAAAGAAGACACCAGAAAGTAATAGAAGAAGCCCCAAGTGCTGTTTTAACTCCTGAATTAAGAAAGCAAATGGGAGAAGCGGCTGTGGCCGTATGTAAAGCCTGTAATTACGAAGGAGCTGGAACAGTAGAGTTTTTATTGGATGGAGATCTTAAATTTTATTTCCTCGAAATGAATACAAGGCTTCAAGTAGAGCACCCTGTAACGGAAGAAATTACTGGTACAGATTTAGTAGAATGGCAAGTTCGCGTAGCGAGAGGAGAAAAACTTCCGAAAACACAGGAAGAATTAAGCATTAATGGTCACGCCATTGAAATTCGTGTTTATGCTGAGGATACTTTAAACAACTTTACCCCTGATATTGGAACCTTGCAACGTTATAGAATTCCAGCCGGACAAAACACCCGTGTAGATGACGCTTTTGTAGAGGGAATGCCAATTCCTATTTTTTACGATCCAATGATTGCAAAATTGGTAATCTGGGGAAAAGACCGAAAAGAAGCGATTGAACGTTCTATTAAAGCGATTGATCATTATCAAATCTCTGGGCTAAAAACAACTTTGGATTTTGGTAAATATGTTTTAAAACACCCTGCTTTCCAATCCGGAGATTTTGACACCAATTTCATAAAGCAATATTTTTCAGACCCACGAGTGATGTACGATGCAATGAAGGAAGAAGAGGATGCTCTGGTTCATGGAATCAATCAAATTTGGGACGACCTCAAGGCGCGAGAAAAAGCTGAGTTTGCTTCAAAAGAAATGAATAGTAATTGGAAAATCAGTAGAAGTTAAACAGTTATTAATACTCTAGAATTTTACGATTTCAATAAACTCATTGGTGTAAACCACTTCTCCAAATTGTGTACTATTGTATTTTTTGGGTTCGCTATTTATTAAATATTTAGCGCCAAAACCAACTACATCGTCAATTATTTTTCTTGATTCTTCGTTCAGTTCACCCCTGCTCCAACCTTTCCTTTTTGTTAAGCGTAGTCCCCCATTTATAGAATAATCTCCAAGTATAAATAGCATATCACTACGCTTCGAGCCAAGTGAATCCAAAACCTCATCTGATGCCTGAAGTTTGTGCTCAATACTTGAAAAAAGGTCAACTTTATGTACTTTTCTTTCTGTCAGTCCTTGGCGTGTAGATTTAAAACTTAAAATTAAAATGACCAGCACATAGGAATACACTCCACGTTTTAGCCATTTTGAAATTGAAAGGGCGCTAAGTAATTGAAAAGTACAAAAGATTCCAAGTCCTATACTCGGAATCATCGCTAAGAAATAATAATCATGATGTTTGTATTGACTA
>JAHKAT010000280.1 GCA_018825925.1 Bacteroidota bacterium
AGAAGAAAAGATTTTTTCAGAAAACACTGTAGATGAAACAGAAACTACAGAACAAGAAACAATCGTAGACGAAGAGCCGAGTTTGGAAACAGAATTGGCAGAAGCGAAAGAAAAGTTTTTACGTCTTTATGCTGATTTCGAAAATTTCCGTCGTCGAACGAATAAGGAAAGAATTGATCTTTTAAGCACAGCTAGTGAAAGTGTTTTAAAAGATATGATACCTATCGTTGATGATTTTGAGCGCGCTATTCTTAACAACGAGAATGTGGAGGACAGTAAGCTATTGAAAGAAGGTTTTCAATTGATTTTCAATAAATTAAAATCTACTCTTGAATCAAAAGGCCTCAAACCAATGATTTCCAAAGGGGAAGTTTTTGATAGTGAATTACATGAAGCAATAGCCAATATTCCTGCTCCTAAAGAGAAATTGAAAGGAAAGGTTATTGAGGACGTAGAGAAAGGTTATTACTTGAATGAAAAAGTAATTCGCTTTGCGAAAGTAGTGGTTGGCCAATAATAGTGACATGAGCGAAAAAAGAGATTATTACGAGATATTAGGAGTTTCAAAGAACGCTAGTGAGGCTGAGATAAAAAAAGCATATCGTAAGCTTGCTTTGCAGTACCACCCGGACAAAAATCCTGATGATTCATCGGCAGAAGCTAAGTTTAAAGAAGCTGCTGAGGCTTACGAGGTATTATCAAATCAAGAAAAACGTCAAAAATATGATCGCTTTGGCCATTCAGGTATGAGCGGTGGTTTTGGTGGTGGTGGAATGGATATGAATGATATCTTTTCCCAATTTGGAGATATTTTTGGCGGCGGATTCGGTGGTGGTTCTTTTGGTGGTGGCGGTCGTTCAGGATCTCGTCAATCAAGAGGTACGAATTTAAGAGTGAAAATGAAACTCACACTTGAAGAAATAGCGGAAGGAGTTACCAAAAAAATCAAAGTTAACAAGCTGGTGAATGCGCCTGGGGTAACCTACAAAACATGTCAAACATGTGGTGGTTCTGGTCGATTGACAAAAATGACACAGACCTTTTTAGGTGCAATGCAAACTCAAGCAGCATGTCATACTTGTCACGGAGCCGGGAAATCAGTAGATCATAAACCTTCTGATGCAGATGCAAATGGATTAAAGCGTCAAGAAGAAGTAATTGAAATTGACATCCCTGGTGGGGTGGAAGAAGGAATGCAGTTGAGTGTTTCTGGAAAAGGAAACGCGGGACCATTTAATGGAATTCCTGGAGACCTAATTGTTGTTATAGAAGAATTGCCACATGCTCAATTGCGCCGAGATGGCGAAAACTTGCATTATGATGCTTATATCAACTTTGTAGATGCTGTATTGGGAGAGTCAATCGAAATTCCAACGGTGAACGGTAAAGCAAAAATAAAAGTAGAACCTGGAACACAAAGTGGTAAAATGCTTCGTTTAAAAGGAAAAGGTTTGCCTGTGTTGCAACGAGGTTATACTGGAGATTTGTTTGTACACATCAATGTTTGGACCCCTAAAAAAGTGACTAAAGAAGAAAAAGAATTACTTGATCAATTAAAGTCAAGCGAGAATTTTATTCCTAATCCAGATAGTGATGAAAAAGGATTTTTTCAACGCGTAAAGGATATGTTTCAGCATTAATGTAAAAAATAGTAGAAGGTGGTGGAAGTGGATAATATCTATTTGCACTGCCTAACTCTAAACCAATTCGTCCTTCATGCGAGTTGCTTTTCTCAAAACTTCTTGATTCGAGATATATATTTTACGACCACTAGCCATTAACGCGCCCTCTTGTTTAAATTCTTGCAAGGTACGCACTGCTGATTCTTTCACTGTTCCTAATAAATTAGCTAAATCATCCCTTGAAATTTCAATTATTGGCTGCTCAACGTTTTTATTTTTTTGCAGTATATATAACAGGTAGTAGGCCATGCGTTGGCGTAAACTAAGTTGAGATAAAATTTGCCCGTGCTTAATGTGTCGTATACTTTCTTGGCTTACTAGGCGAATATAATTCATGTTTGCCGCCTGACTTTTATTTAAAAACAGGATAAAATCTTCCTTTGGGATAAATATTAATTCAACATCTGTCATAGAAACACAAGAATCAAAGTTCTCTTCGTTTATAAAGATATTCCGGTGACCAAAAACATCACCCTGCCCACAAATGTCAAAAATACATTCTTTGCCATCTAGACCATTAATAAATCTTTTTAAAGTCCCTTTATTGACATGAAAAACACCCTCAACCTTCGATTTTTGTTCGAAAATAATTTTATTTTTCTCAAAGGTTAAAAGTTGTTGATTCTTAAGAAATGTAGTTTTTTCATTTTCAGAAACATTCGTAAATAGGACTTCGAAAGGCATAGTAATTAATTTAGAACCAAATTACTATTTAAAAGTTTATATAAACGTTTTTTAAGGTTTTTCTAAGAATCCAATATCACTCGTAGAAGGGTGTCTGGCTACCCCTATAAAGTCAGTTGGAAGATAATACATAGAGCTGGCAGCATTTGACAGTGGAGAACTTTCCAAATAGTTAAAGTCTCTATTAAACACATCAAAAAAGAAGGGATTCTTATTCCATTGTATGTTGGTATAATAACTTGCTGTCAAATTTTCCTTTTTGGCAATCACACAATTGCTAAAGTTAAATTGCCATAGTTTTTGACCATTAAATTCCATGGTATCTATAGCTAGTTCCGTTTCTAAATTTCCATATACAACACTATTGGTAATTGTTCCTTCCGTGATTTCACCAATATTTAAATTTCCAGTTGCCGAATTCAAAAAATAATTCGAAATCCCAACTGCAGGAGATTGACTGGCGCCGAAATAATTTAGTAAGTTGCAATAATTGAAATTAAAAGCTCCTCCTTCTAAAACTAAAAGCGCATGCAAACCATTTCCATGCAAGGCTGTGTTTTCTGCTTTTACTCTTGCCCCCGAATAAATAAACACGCCGTAGCGACTACTGTTGTATATTTCAGAGTTCCTCAAAGTTAAGGTGTAGTCATTGAAAGTTGTGTTTCGCGAAAACAAATGAATACCAGCAATCGCATTTTTCATCTCCAAGTGCTCAATAACTGATGGACGAGCTTCTTGAAAGTAAATTCCATAGTATTGGCCAGACGCTTTGTCGTAAAGTGCTTCCAAACGATCTCCCTGCAGGGTAACTTTGTTTTCTTTTGTACCCTGAATTAAAAGTGTTCCTTTATAATTGTACAACAAAGAGTTTTTATGAAGAAAAATATCGGTTCCTGCCTGAATGGTTAGTGATTTGGCTGAGTCTACTGCGGCAAAGCCATATATGACATGCGGTTTATCATTTGGCCAAATTCCCTCATTTAAATCATTGCGATGAAAATAAGCATCTTGTCCCCAAACTGCCAGTTGTACAAATTGATCCTTTCCATTCGTGCGAAAACGAATTTTATCTTCAATAATCATTGGAAGTACACCATTGTTAACACTTAAGGTAACCTCCACAAAAACAAACAAACTATCTTCTCCTTCCATTTCAACATCTCTGACAAAACGACTTTTTACCCCATCAACATTCATGCGAAAAGGGGAACTAGCTCCACCCATTAATTCTATCTCATCAACTTTTAGACTTTGTCTCGACGGATTGTAAAATTTGAAATTTAAAGTAGTAGAACCAACCGTTGTAAAAACCGTATCAAAAACCAAAGTATCAATAGAAAACTTTAAGTTTTCTTTC
>JAHKAT010000281.1 GCA_018825925.1 Bacteroidota bacterium
TATATTGAATTATATGAAAAAACGGTTTCTATTAGTGAAAAGATTGCTGTGACTAGTATTTAGTTGGGAGTCAAATACTTTTGAAGTAACATTTTACTTGACTTGCATACTAAATTGAAAATATATTCGTTATGACTGTAACAATTCGAGATTGTTGCGTTTTGAATATGAAAGAAGCCACAACTTCTTTTGCTTGCTTAAATAAAAACCCATTTTAATTATGACAGTGAACCCCATGTATCACCAGTCTGCGTCCAAACTTGAAGAAGAATTGGTGTGGATTAGGAAGGCGCAGAAGGATCCGGAAAGTTTCGGTCCACTGTACAAGAAGTATCACGAACAGATTTTTCGTTATATCCATCAACGGATGGACGACGAAGAACAGGCGTTCGACATTACGTCACAAGTATTCGTAAAGGCATTAAAAAACTTGCCGAAATACGAATTTAGAGGCGTACCGTTGGCTTCGTGGCTGTATCGTATCGCGAAAAGTGAGTTATATCAAACATTTCGCGACCGCAAGGCGATAAGAACTGTAAATGTTGATACTGTTCATCTTTCAGAGATGATGGTTGATTTGGATGAGGATGAGCAGGAGGAAAGAAGAGAGAAGTTGTATGTCAGTTTGAAAAAACTCAATGAAACTGATTTACAATTGGTAGAAATGCGTTATTTTGAAAAAAGATCCTTTCGAGAAATAGGTGAAATACTTGAAATAACGGAAAACAATGCTAAAGTTAAGTGCTTTAGAGCATTAGAAAAATTGAAACGCTTATATACCGAATAAAAAAATGAAAACAAACTTCAATCTCGATCGAAAAAAGGTAAGCAGCCAACAAATTGAATCAAGGCAAAATTTTAGTGGAGTAATAGATAAGTTACATAATTTAAAACCTCCATTTTTTAAATCCCCTTGGTTTTATGGGGCGGCCGGATTAGCTTCAATTACCTTGGTTGTAGGTCTGGTGTTTTTCTTCTCAGATAATGAGGAAAAAAATCCAAAACCACCTTTGACAGCTAGTTCCATTTCGGTAGGCGATTTACAAGATACACCCTGCATTAAGCCAATAAGCGAGACTTCGGATCTCGCTTTTAGTGTTTATGCAATAGACCCAAGAAGAGGGGGTAATATTGTATTGTCATCAGGTACTGAAATAAGAATAGATAAGCAATCATTGGTAACCGAAAACAGCACACCTGTAGAACTTAGGATTCGTGAATTTCATAACAAAGAAGAGGCTTTTGTTGCTGGAATCCCTATGGACCAAGGCCAGTCAAATGCTTTTGAATCTGCAGGTATGATTGAAATTCGTGCAAATCAAGAGGGTAAACCCATCGAAATTAATAGGGTAAAACCAATAGAAATATCACTTTCGTTGTACAAAGACCCTAAAGAATTTCAGTTTTGGTATCTTGATGAAGCGTCGAAAAGTTGGAATGAGCACGATGTGATTTATTCAAAAGAAGATTTAAAAGACAATAAAAAAGAAATCAAAAAGGCTGAAATTACTCTAAAACAGATTCATCAAAAAATAGAAATTTGTGAAGATAAAATCTCTACTGTCAATACAAAAACAACAGATAATTCGCTAGTTCCAACCTTGGGTTCACGTAAACTACAAATTGAATTTGACGAAAAGGATTTTCCCGAACTAAAGGGATATAAAGACATAGAGTTTGAATATGTTGCATTTACAGAAGAGGTTTCTAAAACGCTAAAATCTCAGGTTTGGAATACGGTAAGCTTAAAGAAATCAGGAGATTATGTAGCTGTTTTCTCGAACGCAAAAGGCTCTCAAGCAGTTAAAGTTCGCCCGGTTTTGAAAGGAAAATCTTTGCAAGATGTTGAGAATCAACTAGCAGCAGCAGAAGAATTACGAATTTCTGAACTGGCTAAATTATCGAGTGAAAAAGAAAGCCTTCAAAAAAGAGCACTTCAATTACAAGCAAAGTATGACGGAATGATTGCAGATATGGAACAAGAACTGCAAGGAGGTTACATGAATACTTCGAATCGATCTTCAGCTTTTGCAAATCAAACTGCATTAAATCAGGCAACTGCGGATTTTCAAATGACTCGTTTTGGCTTATACAATTGCGATAAACCAATCCCATATCCGCCAAAACGGCCTGAATTCATTGCTTTTAGTGATGAGAATGAAAACGTGTTGCGTCCTACCGCTGTTCATGTTTTTGATTTGACAAAAGATTGTCGCTATAGCTATGAAAGAGGGGGTACGCATGATTTGAGCGAAATAGGATGGAATGACAATCCTTCATCGATCATCGTTTTTGACAAGGAAGGAAGAATGTTTATTGCCAACGGGATTGATAAGAACAACTCAAAATCAAAGAACATCGTTTTGAAGAAAATTGACAATTCCGGCATGACTGTTGATAATTTGAGAAAAATGATTCGTGAAAGCGTTACTGTGGTTTAGCTGTTTTTCTTTTAGCTTGTTTGGCCAAGACACCATCCAAGTAGTTAAGCAGCGAAATTATTTCCCATGGTTGGCCGAACGTCAGTTTGGTGAAATTCCTTATTTTTTATTGTGTGATTCAAATGGTATTTACACCAAAGAGAATTGCTCGATAACACAATTTAATCTATCTTATTTTTCAAGTGATGGAATGAAAGATATAGAGATTAAAGGCTATCAAATACCCGATTCAATATGTTTGGAGATAGGTCGGTTTGCAATAGGAACACCGATTTTCATTTCAAATATTCATGGAACGATCGAAGATGAAAAGGTTTTGTTGAATTCAATGAAATTTCAAATTATGAAAAAAGAAAATGAGTAAGTTGATTGTTTTAGCTCTTGGATTAATGGTCCATTTTTCTAGTTTAACTCAAACGGATACCATTCAACTTTCCATAGTTCGCTCTAAAATATTTCGATGCACCAATGAGGGAGCAAAGAATTGGGTGATGTATACCGACGACAACGACTTTTTTTATTTGAGCCGCTTGACCCTGGACAATTCAGAACTGAAAGCCTGGTTTGAGAAATACAAAGACAGCCAAAATATATACAAAGCACAAAAATCGCTTTTCAGTTCGCACAGTGTTTTGTTTTTTAGAAAGTTAGACCAGATTGATGATCAGATAAAATTCATAGTGGTGGCAGAAAATGAAAATGAAATGACTTTAACAAGCGAAGAAATTCAAGAAGTTTTTATTTTTAAATTGATTGATTAACTTTATACTATTGAAAACAACGAAACATTCAACTCTACTTACTTATTTTTTTGTTTATTTTGTACTCTCTTAGATTGTTTAAATGAAATTTAGCTTATTATTTTTGACACTTACCTTCTTATGCTCCAGTTTACTGGCTCAGCAACGAGGTAATTTCAATACGAGCAAAAATTGGACTTTGAACAAAAAAGAAATCATGTACGGTATCGGAGCAACAAATTTCCTTGGTGATTTGGGTGGACGAAATCAAATTGGTACGGATTACAGTTTGGTTGATTTTGATTTGAAAGCAGTGGCTATGACTGGTCAACTGGGATATCGCTACCGATTTAAGCCCAAATGGGCGACAACCACAACCCTCTATGGAGGTATCGTAAGAGGAAATGATCAGTTTACAGAAGACCATGTGCGAGAAAGCAGGAACTTATCGTTTCGCTCACCTATTATTTCATTGTCACAGCGAGCCGAATTTTTAATTGCTACAAAAGAAGCTGTCGGTGGTCGATACCGTATTCCAGGTGTAAGTAGAATGAAGGATAGAAATTTCCAGTTTTATGTTTTTGCAGGAGTGGGTTTGACTTATTTTAATCCTCAAGCTGAACTAAACGGAAAGTGGTATAATCTTCGGGAGTTTCATACTGAGGGACAGGGGTTGGAAGGCGGACCTAGGCAATATCGCCGCTTTACTTTCATTCTACCCGGTGGAATTGGAATACGAACGGGTATTGGTAAATTATGGAGAGTAGGTTTAGAGCTTAGTTTAACGAAAACATTTTCTGATTACATAGATGATGTTTCTGGTAATTATTACGATCCTGAAATTCTACGTTCGCTGTATGGAGATGACGCAGCTTATTTCTCAAATCCTTCTGTAAAAAATCAAAATTATTTTGCCCCTGGATTTCAACGTGGTGACAAACAGAAAGATAGTTATTTGTACGCCAATATTGTTTTTTATAAAAACCTTACCTATAAACCTGCGAGATTAAAATACAAAAGAACTCCACGTTATAAAACTATCGGCAGATACAAATTCTAAGACCAAACTTTCGGCTGAACTTCTTATTTTTGCTCTAAAACCCAAGATATGTATTCATTATTACGTTCTTTCTTATTTTTATTTAATCCTGAGAAAGTACATTATCAAACCACTGGAGCTCTTCAGAAAATTCTATTCATCCCTGGATTTAAATCCTTGTTTAAAAAAATGTATTTTATTGAGGACGAGCGACTTGAACGAAAGGTGGCAGGCTTGACATTTAAAAACCCAGTTGGTTTGGCTGCAGGTTTTGATAAAAATGCTTCGATGTTCAATGCAATGTACTATTGTGGTTTTGGGTTCATTGAAATTGGCACAATCACTCCTAAAGGTCAGCCAGGAAACGATTTGCCAAGGTTGTTCAGGATAACAGAAGACGAAGGAATTATAAATCGAATGGGCTTCAATAACGAAGGAGTTGAAGTGGCGGTCAAAAATTTAAAAAAGAAGAATGTTGACTTACTGATTGGTGGAAATATCGGTAAAAACAAGCAGACAGAAAATGAGAATGCCACCGCTGATTATTTGCTTTGTTTTGATGCTCTATTTCCATATGTTGATTACTTTGTAGTCAATGTGTCTTCTCCAAACACACCGAATCTGAGGGAGTTACAAGAAAAAGAGCCTTTAACGAAGCTTCTTGCTACATTACAACAAGCGAACAAAGCCAAAGAAGTTTCTAAGCCCATTTTTTTAAAAATCGCTCCAGATTTAACCAACTCACAACTCGATGATATTGTTGAAATTATACAAACCACAAAAATTTCAGGAGTAATAGCAACCAATACAACAATTGATCGATCCAAATTAAAAACAGATTCTCTAAAAATTGAAGGAATTGGTGCAGGAGGAGTTTCAGGAAAACCTTTGACGAATAGATCGACAGAAGTGGTTCGTTATATTGCTGAAAAATCTCAAAAATCGTTTGCTATAATTGGTGTTGGAGGAATTCATTCTGAGCAAGATGCGCTGGAGAAATTAGAAGCTGGGGCTGATTTAATACAACTATACACTGGCTTTATTTACGAGGGTCCTGCTTTGGTAAAAAGAATAAACAAAGCCATTCTTGCTCAAACGGCTTGATAAGAATTTGAGTATCTTTATTTAAAGTTGAAATTTAAGAAATGAACGACCATTTAAAATTGGTGGAATGCCCCAGAGATGCGATGCAAGGCTGGCAACCATTTATAGCTACAAAAGCTAAAATCCAATATTTGAATCTTTTATTGAAAATGGGATTCAATACCTTGGATTTCGGAAGTTTTGTTTCCCCAAAGGCAATCCCTCAATTGGCTGATACAGTTGATGTTTTGAATCATCTAGAATCTTCTAACACAAAACTACTTGCGATTGTTGCGAATGAAAGAGGTGCAAAGGAGGCGAGTCAATTTGATCGAATCGACTATTTAGGTTACCCATTTTCCGTTTCTGAGGAATTTCAGAAGAGAAATACAAACGCAAGTATTGAAGAATCTTTGTCTAGAGTTGAACAAATCCAAAATTTGTGCTTAAAATCGGGCAAAGAATTGGTGGTGTATTTGTCCATGGGGTTCGGTAATCCATATGGCGAACAATGGCATCCTGATTTGGTTACCAATTGGGCACAACGTTTGAGCTCAGAACTGGACATCAAAATAATAGCCCCTTCGGATACTATTGGATGTGCAAATATCGATTCCGTTAGTAGTTTATTTTCCAGCTTAATAAAAGAAATTCCAAATGTAGAGTTTGGCGCACACCTTCACACGGTTCGCAACAAGGCTAAATCACTTATAGAAGCTGCCTACGGCGCAGGTTGCAGAAGATTTGATGGTGCTATTAAAGGCTACGGAGGTTGTCCAATGGCTACGGATGAGTTGACAGGAAATATGCCAACTGAATTAATGCTTGAGTGGTTTTTGGAGAACAACATACCAACCGACGTAAAACATGAATTGCTTGCAGACGCGGAGGCAATGGCTGATTCTATTTTTCATTAATCTAGAATCTATTTTTTTAACACCTAAATAAGGTACGGAATGACATTTAAAATAATAATATATTCATTGTTGATGGTTCTATTTTTTACAGCTTGTAAAAATGAAAATGATGCCAATTCTTCGGACCAAGAGGTGACAGAAAATAAAACTGATTTTCAACCTATTGAAGAATTATTTAGTTCTACAGATTTTGAAAAACCATTTTATTTGGAATTACTTCAAGAGTTAAATATCTGCACAATAGATAGTTCTAAATTAATCGACCCTAAAACATCTTATTGTTCAGCTGCTAATTATAAGTTTTTCCCTTTGCAAAAGGACTTGTCTGAAAAAAATGGTTTTGTCTTACTAATAAAAGCAGGAACAGGAAATTTCCCATTGCGTCGTTTATTAATTTTTCAAAGAGAAAGAGGGAAATTGGTTAAAGTAAATGGTTTTGTGGCAAATATTATTGGTAGAATTCCTTCTGAATCTGGGTATGATGATTTATTGCTTCGCTTTAATGATAAGGATGGGAATGAAGACATGTTTTACAATTGTTTGTTTACCTGGGAGGAAGGACAATATCAATACAAACAAGTGGATGTCATTGAAGGAGCGAATTGGGGAGGAACCGTTAAAGCTGAATTCAAGGATTCAATCTCAAAGGAGATTTATCAGAATATTTTGAATAATCAAATGATATTTTAATTGAAAAGAGTTGGAATTTTATTGATTTTACTTTGTTTAGTTGCCTGTACTGAAGGAATTGAAATCAAGCTACTAGAACCATATCCGATTTTTCATGGAAATTCTAGTAAGTTTTGGGTAATCAATAAAGTGAAAAGGAAAGGAAAAAATTATTCTCCAACACCCATTCGACAAAAAGACGGCATTATCTTTTTCGCGAATGAGAAATTCATGATTCAACCCATTGAACTATTGGGAGAGATGCCACAAAAAACAGGAGCATTTTTTCTGAACATGAAACAACAAGAATGTAACTTAAATTTTCAAAAAGAGAAGTGGGTATTTAAAATTCTTGAATTATCGATCAACAAAATTATTCTCCGCCCTAAATCAAATTCTGATTTTCCTTTTGAACTTGAATTAATCACCTATCCTGCACCTCTTTAATGATGCACTTTAACTGAAAATGGTTGCGAGTTTGACAAGCCTTTAAGAAAAAACATACCTTTTGATGGAATACTTAAAACATCGTCTATCAAAGAGAAAGGTATAGCTTTTCCCTGAATATCAAAAACTTCTAAATCGGTAACTTTCAGGTTTTTAGAGATCACATATCGCCCTTCTCCCAAGTTACCAAACTTAATTTCCTTATTTTGAACTGTAATTTTTGCCGCATCGTCCTTAGTTACAGTAACATCATCCAAGTACAATTTAAAGCCATCATTGGTATTTAATACAAAAGCAAAATAAACCGTTTCATTATCAAGATTTTTTGTGCTCAAGTTTACCCTTCTTTCGATCCAATCTTCACTTTCACCTTGAATAAATCCTATTGTGTCTAAAAAATCAGATTTCAAATTTCCCGTTTTCGAATAAAGCACCACATAATCATCTGGAAATGAAGCGTCGTGAGATTTTGCTTTCCAAGAAATAGCATTGCCGTAGCCCCCAAGTACAATAGGAGGGGTGATCAACCATCGATTCGCTGTACCACTTGGGGAGAAAAAAGAAGTTGATGAAGCAGCTGTATTGGAAGAACTATCTGGATCTGTTTTTGAAATCCATGCCGCATTGTATTCCTGAACTTGGCTAGCAGGTGTATTGCCGTCCTCGTTTAATAAGGTCCAATTGTTCGGTATGCCTGATTGGAAATCTTCAACCAAAACAGGAGTTTGAGCAAGGAGGTTATTTAAAACCAAAAGTATAAAAGAAAGAGTAATGAATTTATTCATGGTGTAAAAATACGCAACGGCCTTAAGTTATCGGACCAAATGGATAATAATTTCCTTGAATTCTTGGTAAAAAACGTCAAATTTTAAAAGATGCTCTTCTAAAAATGAATAGATTTTCGGGTGATCCGCCTTATTATAAAGGTTTACTCCGGTTAATTCCCAGGATATTCTGGAAACAATCAAACCTTCAGGTGTCATAATCTCTGGAATCCACTCACCTTTAAGCATCATTGTTTTTTCCATGATTTTTTTCAATTCATTCAATTGCTCCCAAACTATGGCACGTATTTCTGAATCCTTAAATTGTACATCATATTGTAAAACAGCCGAATTTTTGCCAACTTTCATGCGTAAATAGGTGTTTTTTACGTCGGTAGGGTAGTTGAGCCAACTAATGGATCTTCCATTTGCAGATTTTTTACCTCGCATTTGCTTGTGAAATTCACCCCAAAATTGGCGATTGATCTCTGTCGATTCTTCTTTTGTTAGCATGTCTTATAATTGATGTAAATTTACTAGCTTTCAAGAATAAATCATATAAAGGATAGAAATGAATTACATTATGTTAAATAGAGTTGCAGTGATTTTGGTTTTATTAGTTTCAATTTTTGCTTGTACAGAAGGAAATGCGCAAGGGAAACAAATGAATATTACCGTTGAACAATTCCAAGAGAGATTTCAAAACAACAAAGAAATTCTGATTGTTGATGTCCGAACCAATGAAGAAATTATGCGTGGCAAAATTGCAAATGCTGTTGAATTAGATTATTATAACCCAGAATTTGAAAAGAATCTAAAAAACCTAGATACAAATAAAACAATAGTAGTGTATTGCGCAAGAGGTGGCAGATCGCTTAAAGCTTCAGAGCTGTTCATTAAAAATGGATTTAAAGAGGTTTACAACCTAGAAGGAGGCTATACACGATTTATCGAAGTAGTTGGTAAATAACTTCATTATACTTTATTCTATTTAACATAATATTAATTATAAGACAAAATTAATCCATCTATTATTTAACCTCATTTCTTGTAACAATATGAATATCAATCAGTTTATTCTAAACAAACAAATAACGTTTCTTAACCATGGTTCATTCGGTGCTTGTCCCACTGAAATATTTCAGGATTACCAAAAATGGCAACTTGCTTTAGAAACTGATCCAGTTCAATTCATTACTAAAACTGGCCCTAAGTTTTTAGCTGATTCAAAAAAACGACTAGCAGGATTTATCAATGCCAATCCAGATGATTTAGTCTTTGTGCCCAATCCAACGCATGCTGTTAATATTCTTCGTGACAATTTAAAATTAAATCCAGGGGATGAAATTTTGTCGACCAATTTAGAATATGGAGCTATGGATAGAACATGGGATGTTTACTGTTCAGAGCATAAAACCAAATACATTCGACAGGAGATTTCTTTGCCATTGATAAGTAAGGAGAAATTCATTGAAGATTTCTGGAAAGGATATTCTGAGAAAACCAAAGTAATTTTTATTTCTGAGATTACCAGCACTACAGCACTCAAACTACCTGTTTACGAGATTGTAAAAGAAGCAAAAAAGAGAAATTTGATAACGATCGTGGATGGTGCGCATTCTGTGGGACATATACCCGTTGATTTAGAGAAGCTCGATCCAGACTATTATACTGGAGCATGTCACAAATGGATGTTGACACCAAAAGGATCTTCGTTTTTATGGGTGAAGAAAAACAAACAAAAAGATTTATCACCTCTTATCGTATCTTGGGGGTATAATGCGGAATACCCATCTGGAAATCAACTACATGACTATCATCAATTCAACGGTACTAGAGATTTTTCGGCTTATTTGACTTTGCCAAAAGCAATCGACTTTCTAATCGATCATCAATATGAAGCAAAAGCCAAATCGTGTAGCGACCTTTTGATTAAAAATGCACCTAAATTTTGTGAATTATTAAAAACAGAATGCCTTGCTCCTCTTCGTGATGAATTTATAGGAATGATCGTATCTTTTCCTATTCAGACCAAAAATCCTTTAAAATTGAAAGAGTTGCTCTTTGATCAATACGCGATTGAAATACCAGTGATGGTTCACGGGGATCAGGTTTATTTGAGAATTTCTTGTTTTTGGTACAACAATCAAAATGATCTCGATGTTTTGTATGCAGCATTAACGGATATTATCGAGCAAAAAACAGATGTTTTAATCGTCACTTGACAAATCGTGCTCGTGACTTCCATCTATTTGATTTTCCCAGTGATCATTCAGCATGGCCACCAATTTCCTGGAGGTATT
Source organism: Bacteroidota bacterium (assembly GCA_018825925.1). Classification (GTDB taxonomy): domain Bacteria; phylum Bacteroidota; class Bacteroidia; order Flavobacteriales_D; family Crocinitomicaceae; genus UBA2040. The sequence goes on from JAHKAT010000281.1 coordinate 10,404, forward strand.
GTTGAAGTATCGCTTGGTTCGGTAACCAACCACCCAATTAATACCTTTAATGGCATTGGTTAAAAAAACTTCATCTGCTGCAAGTAAGTTTTGGGGTAAAATGGTGCATTCATAAACTTTAAATCCGGATTTTAAAGCTAGGTTTATCACTTGCATTCTCATAGTACCTGCTAAGCAACCTTCCTCTAAACCAGGTGTATACAAAACTCCGTTGCTTACTACGAAAAGATTGGAATTTGAACTTTCAATAATGCCATTATCTTCATTCATAATTAGCAATTCGTCAATTCCTTTTTCTTTAGCTGTAATTCCGGCCATAATATAGATCAAACCGTTCTTCGTTTTAAAATTGGACAATTTTGACCTATATTTCTTAATATCCATGTAGACATCTACTTCAAGACCTTTGCTATTCAACTCAAAATCAGGCGTATCAATAGGGTATGCTTCTATGAAAAAAATCGCTTCATTTTGCTCAGGGATATAGTTTCCGCCAGAAATTCGATCTACAGATAAACGAATTCTTCCTCCAGAGTCAATTCCATTTCTAGACATTAAATCTAGAATGTGTTTTTGAAAAAAACTCTCCGTAAAAAAGACGGGAACCCTCATTTTCAAGGCCTTTGCTCCTTCAATTAATCGGGCAACATGATTTTCAAGATTAATAATCTGACCTTTAAAAACACGTATACTCTCAAAAACACCATCACCATATAAATAAGCCCTACTTCGACTTTCTATTGCGTAACCATCTGATGAAATGATTTTTCCGTTATTATTTACAAAGTTGTCTGCCATTAGTTCGGTAAAATATAGTTCAAAAAGTTTTTTCCTTTATCAAAATTGATAACTAAGATATAAATTATTCCAAGGATGGCGCCACCTATATGGGCATCATGAGCAATTCCCGTCCCTCCCCTTTTGTTCGCCCAAAATTCATAAGCCAAATAAATCAAACCAAACCAATAGGCTGGCAAATAAATAGGCAAGAAAATCAAACCCATCTCAATGTCCGGTCGCCAAATAATTGCAGCAAATACAATGGCAGAAACAGCACCAGACGCACCCATTGCCCGATAGCTCGGATTATCTTGATTCCTTAAATAAGGCCAAACCGTCGCAAAAACTCCACCTAATAAATACAAAACAACAAAGTGAATTTGACCGAGTAAAGTACCATATTCAAACATAAATTCCTGAACAAGTAAATCACCTAAAAAGTACAGAGACAACATGTTAAACAGCAAGTGTTGAATATCTACATGAATCCAAATATGAGAAAACACACGATGACCTTCCCCTTGATTTTTCACCAAATAGGGAGCAAAGGCCCAACGATTTTTAAGATCTGAATTATTCATTACCTGAAATGAAACCAGTGAAGCAATGAGTATAATTAAGTACAGTACATTGAAAAGCATGCATAAAAATACCAATAACAATCAGCGTAACCATCATACACATTACAACTTATTCCTAAAGTATCCTTAATTTTGAGGAAAAAATTCAATTCATGTCCGTAATCATATCCCCTTCCCTACTTTCTTGTGATTTTGCAAACATTCAGAGAGATGTTGAAATGCTAAATAATTCGAGCTGTGATTGGTTGCACATCGATGTGATGGACGGTGTATTTGTCCCTAATATTAGTTTTGGCTTACCCGTAATTGAAGCAATGAATCGCCATGCGAAAAAGACAATGGATGTGCATTTAATGATACAAAATCCAGGAGATTATATCGATGCTTTTCACAAGGTAGGTGCTGATATTTTAACGGTGCATTATGAGGCATGCACTCACTTGCACCGAACGATTCAACAAATTAAAGAAAAAGGAATGAAGGCTGGAGTGGCCCTGAACCCACATACTCCGGTTGATGTACTTAAAGAAATCATACTAGACATAGATTTAGTTTTGATTATGAGTGTTAATCCAGGCTTTGGTGGACAGAAGTTTATACAAAATGCTTTACAAAAAGTAAAACGGACAGCTGAACTAATAAAATCATCAGGGTCTAGCGCAATAATTGAAGTAGACGGAGGTGTTAATTTAGAAACAGGCGCTGCATTGGTGCAACATGGAGCTCATGCTTTAGTGGCTGGTAGTTTTGTCTTTAATTCTGAAAATCCGACACAAACTATTGCAGATCTAAAACAACTTTAAGGTATTTAATGCTGGCATTTTTTGAAGAACAATTTGTTCGCAATGCGTCTGAGGTAGAGCACTGTATCGAAATCATAGTCAAGGAAGATAAAGCAAACGACCATTTACTTTCGCTTTTGATTTCAAAGATTTTAAACAATCATCACATATGGAATTGCCGAATGTTGGACCAAGAGCCAGAAGTGGACGAAACATCTCGGATGCCTTTCGATTATTGGAAGAAATTAAATCAAGACAACCACCAAGCAACTCTGGAATTGTTAAAATTTAAAGATTGGAATGGCAAGGAACTTACGTCCTTTGAAAATGAACATTTCTTACCCCAGCAAATTTTACAACATATTCTAAAACTGACCGTTTACAATAGAGGAAGGATAGAACAAAGGTTAAGCGAACTGTCAATCCCCATTTCTAGCACGGATTTTGTTAAAACAATTACATGGTAAAGATTATATTTTTCACATTTATATCCTTAAATTTTCTATCATTTGCGCAAGAGAATGATGATTTAATTCAAAAGGAAATTGTCTTAAATCAACTTCTTTCCAATTTAAGAAGTGCTTCGGATGATGACAGCAAAATATCTGCAAACCAAATACTTAAAGATTCACTTCTTGTTGTTTTGGAGAATAAAAACTCCTTTACCTATTCTTTTAAAAAATTAAAATCTCTTGGCGTTATCGATAGTCCTGACAACACATTTAGGTTGTTTACTTGGAACGTTGAGTTAGAAGACCTGTCGCACATCTATGAATGTGTAATCATGCGATATGATGAGCGCAAAAAAGAATTTAGAATCCTGGAGTTAAAAGATCAGTCGGCCTATCAGGAGGAGCGTCCGGAGGAAATCTTAAACCAAGATGATTGGTATGGCGCTTTGTATTATCAGATAGTTCCTTTTGAAAAAGGCAATAAGGATATGTATTTGGTGATGGGATGGGATGGTTTTACAGCAATGTCAAATAGAAAAATTTTGGACGTGTTGTATTTTTCAGGGAATCAGGTTAAGTTAGGTTCTCCGGTCTTTAAAAATGGAAATGAGACCAAAAAACGAATCTTTTTTGAATTCGCAGAAAACGCCACAATGTCGTTACGATGGGACGATCAGTATCAGCGTGTTTTGATGGACCATTTATCACCAGAAAGCTCTAATTTAAAAGGTTTTTACGCTTATTACGTGCCAGACATGAGTTACGATGCGTATGTGTTGGAGAAAGGTAAATGGTACCTAAAAGAAGATGTGGTTGCGATTAATAAGAAAACCGCCGAAAAAATTGAAATTTATATAGAGGGAGATAATGGGGAAATTGAAAGAAAAAAAATCAAGAATACCTGGGAGAACCCCTCGGATGGAAATTCTCCAAATGGAGGGAATAAGCATGTAGCTGAAACACCCGAAAACATTGATACATCAAAGAATTCAACGGAAAAGACAAGGAAGAAAAAAACAAGAACATCGCGCGCAGAACGTTCTGAAAAAAGTAACATTTACCCCTTGAATGAGTCTAAAAAGAAGAA
>JAHKAT010000282.1 GCA_018825925.1 Bacteroidota bacterium
CATTTTATCTTGATTATTTAGAAGGGAACCTTTCTAAAGAGGATAGCATCGCTTTGGAATTATTTTTAAATGCCCATCCTGAACTTAAAGTCGACGATTATTTGCCAACTTTTCAGTCGGAGGATGCAGAACTTACTTTTTCTGATCGTGCCTTTTTACAAGATTTAAGTCGTGTAGATTTCATCACAGAAAAAAATATTGAAGCCTTTTTAATCGCTGATTTAGAAGGTCAGCTTGATTTTCTTAAAAAGCGAGACTTAGAAGATTTTCTAGCTAAAAATCCAAGCTTTCAACAAGAGAATTTCCTCTACCAACAAACGATTTTAGACCAACCGACTCACCTACTATATCCAAATAAATCAGAATTAAAACGAAAGTCCACAATAACGCTTTGGCCAACTTTGACCATCGCAGCAGCAAGTATTTGTGGGGTTTTATTGTTTCAGTTTTTCGAAAACTCTAGCAATCCTCTTCAACAGGGCGCAAAAACCAGTCAATACAGCCACCACAAAACCGTATTCGTTTCTAAAGAAAACACGAAGGATTATATACAGCTTGCCGCCACTTCAATTAACAATTTCCAAAACAACAAGGAGAAACAAAGCACTAGGGATAAAATTATCAATCTTAAACTCAACACCTTGCCTTTGTCTCCCATGGCGGATAAAAGCGTGATAGAAAACACGGAAATTACCCCCTTGTCTAAAGTACTTCCTGTTTCCAGTCCTACATCACATAACAATGACTACACCATAGCAATGAAAAATCAGATTGCTCCTGTCACACGCGTTATTTCCGATGTCATAAAACAAGAGGTTGTTTATCAAAAAGGCATTGATGAGAAAAACAAAAGACAGCGGTTTTTTATTAAGATCGGTAAATTGGAAATTTCAACCAATCGTTCTTTAGATGCAATAGAAAATTGAAAGATGATGTAAAAATTAGTAGCTTAGCTTAATTAAATAAAAAAACACCGTTGTGCATGTAACAATTTTGTTTTCGTTCCGTATTAAAAGTCTTTATTGAAATGAAAAATACATATCTAGTTTTAGCCCTTCTATTCTTGTCGGTTACGGCAATTTCTTCATGTAAGAAAAAAGGTTGTACCGACCCTTTGGCCATTAATTATTTTTCAGATGTGAAGTCTGACGATGGCTCATGCTCCTATTCTACCACCAGAATGGGAGGTGATTATTCGTACATTTACGATGATCAAGACGCACAGGCTTTTGTCTATTCAAGAGGGATTTCTGTGCTTCGAGTTGATGGAATATTTGATGAATCAATCACCAACTTTGATTTCATTGTAGATTGGGCAAACAGAACGATGGCAATGCCAGATACTTTGTTGCCTCCAAGCACTACTTGCAACGGTGTCATTACTGACAAAGACAACTTTGCTTGTACTTTAAAAGTAGATCCAGCTGGTACCGACAACGACACAATCTATTATTACGATTTCAAAAGGCTGTAATTAGTCCCGTTTTTACAGAGATTTTAGCGATATTTGTCCAAAATTTTCGCTATGTCTAAAACAATGACCCTGAACGAATTCATTCTTGATCGTCAGGCAGAGTTTCCCTTTGCAACCGGAGAATTAACACGAATTCTTGGTGATATTGCCCTTGCTTCAAAAATCGTTGCACGCGATGTTCGTCGCGCTGGCTTAATCGATAATATACTTGGCGCTCAAGGTGAAACCAATATTCAGGGTGAAGAACAACAGAAACTAGATGTTATTGCCGACAATCAATTTATCAAGGTGTTTAAACACGGAGGTGAAATTTGTGGAATAGCCTCTGAGGAAAATGATGATTTTGTTGCCTTTGAAGGCGAGCAAGCAATGAATGGTAAATATGTCGTTTTATTCGACCCCTTAGATGGAAGTTCGAACATCGACGTAAACGTAAGTATCGGAACTATTTTCTCAATTTATCGAAGAGTATCGCCAGTAGGAACCAAAGCAACATTGGAGGATATGTTACAAAAAGGAACGGAGCAAATCGCCGCTGGATATGTTCTTTATGGCTCATCCACCATGCTTGTTTACACCACTGGTTGCGGTGTAAATGGCTTTACGCTAGATCCTTCAATCGGTGAGTTTTGCCTTTCACATCCCGACATGAAAATGCCTGTAGACGGTCGTATATATGCTATGAATGAAGGAAATATTAAAATATGTGAGCAGGGTTTAAGAGATTATATTTCCTATTGTCAGGAGGCTGATGCAACTCCTCTTCACCCGTATTCTGGTCGCTATATCGGATCTCTTGTCGCTGATTTTCACCGAAATTTAGTGAAAGGTGGTATTTACGTTTATCCCGACACCACTTTACACCCTGAAGGAAAACTGCGCTTGTTGTATGAATGCAATCCTTTGGCTTTTATTGCAGAGCAAGCTGGTGGTCAAGCAACAACCGGTAGAATGCGTGTTTTAGAAATTAAACCAGAAAAATTACACCAACGAGTTCCTTATTATACGGGCTCTAAAAACATGATGGACAAAGCCATGAGCTTGTTGAAATAAAGCCCAATGGATTTAATCGATTTTAAAAAAGCATTTCAAAAACTTCCCGAAATTGACCAAACCGCTCAAGCCCTTCAGTACGATGAGGCCTTAGTGCAATGGAAAGGTATGGTGGGCTCATCCAGAGCTCTTTGCGCTTCAGCACTTGCAAGTCAAGTTCCTGGAAACCACGTTTTCATATTAAACGACAAAGAGGAAGCCGCTTATTTTCTAAACGATTTACAAAACATTCATCCCGATTCTAAAAACATACTTTTTTTTCCTGATAGCGCCAAAAATCCTTACCAAAAAGAAGAGGTAGATAACGCAAATGTGGTTTCCCGAACCGAGGTGCTCGAATATGCAAAAAACAATAATAATGTATGGTTAGTCGCCTACTCCCAATCCCTTTTTGAAAAAGTACCTACGCTTCAAAAATTAGTAAAAAACACCATGCGTGTGGAGGTCGGCAAATCCTACTCCATTGATTTTATGAACGAGCTTTTAATGGAATATCACTTCGATAGAGTTGAATTCGTTTATGAACCTGGACAATTTGCAATAAGAGGAGGAATCGTTGATGTATACTCCTTTTCCAATGACTTGCCTTTTCGTATTGAATTTTTTGGCGACGAGGTTGAATCCATTCGCGTTTTTAATCCTGTTGATCAACTTTCTGTTCGCACCCACAATCATTTTCAAATTGTACCCAATATTCAAGACGCCGCTTTTTCTCAAGAAGGAAGTGGATCATTGCTTTCGTTTTTAGGCAAAAGCTCTACGGTTTGGTTGAGCAGTGCTGATTCAATCGTTACCACATTGGATCACGCCTTTGAAAAAGCGACCTCTATTTTTAAAGGATTAAATCACGATATTAAACAAACTCCACCAAACGTCAATTACCTCTCCGGTCAAGAGTTTCTGCAGGAGCTTTCGAAATTCAATCAAATTGAGTGGGGCCCAGATTATCGCCCTAAAGCAACCGCGGTATGTGCATTTGATTTCAGTCCTCAGCCTAGTTTCAACAAACGATTTGAATTGCTTCGCGAGAACTTAATTGCTCAACAAAAAGCCCGTTTTGAAAATTTAATTTTCTCCAATCAACCCAAGCAAATTGAGCGCTTAATTCAAATTTTGGAAGATATCGGTGGCGAAGTTGAATTTGCTCCGATTCCTGTCGCACTTCACGAAGGTTTCATTTCAAATCCTTTGTGTTTAACTTGCTACACCGACCATCAAATTTTTGAACGATACCACCGTTTTCAGCTCAAAGAGGGCTTTCGGATGAATAAGCAAGCGATGATGTTGAAAGACATTTATAATTTGCAAAAAGGAGATTATATCACGCATATCGATCATGGAGTTGGACAATTTTCTGGCTTAGAAACTATCGATGTCAACGGAAAATCTCAAGAAGCCATTCGTTTGATTTATCGCGATGGCGATGTGTTGTATGTCGGTATTCACTCGCTACACCGAATTTCTAAGTTCACCGGAAAAGACGGTATCGCTCCTAAAATGAACAAATTAGGCACGCAAGCTTGGTCCACTTTAAAAAACAAAACAAAGAAAAAAATCAAGGAATTGGCCTTTGATTTAATTCAATTATACGCCAAACGAAAAGCACAACCCGGGTTTTCATTTTCACCCGATTCTTATTTACAAAATGAATTGGAGGTTTCTTTTATGTATGAAGATACTCCCGACCAATACAAAGCTACGCAAGCTGTAAAAGAAGATATGGAATCGGCAACACCGATGGACCGTTTGGTGTGTGGCGATGTAGGTTTTGGAAAAACGGAAATAGCCATTCGAGCAGCATTCAAAGCTGTAGCCGATAGCAAACAGGTTGCCATTCTTGTTCCAACAACCATTCTGTCGATGCAGCATTTTAGGAGTTTTTCAGAGCGATTGAAAGATTTTCCTTGCACTGTTGATTACCTTAACCGTTTCAAATCGGCTAAGAAAACGACTGAAACGCTTAAGAAGTTAGAAGCTGGTGAAATTGATATAATTATCGGAACGCATGCTCTTGTTGGCTCAAAAGTAAAGTTCAAAGAACTGGGTCTGATGATCATTGATGAGGAACAAAAATTCGGCGTGTCTGTAAAAGATAAACTCAAAACTCTTCGAGCTACTGTTGATACACTTACGTTAACGGCTACGCCTATTCCTAGAACTTTACAATTTTCATTGATGGGAGCAAGGGATTTGAGTATCATCAATACGCCTCCTCCCAACCGGCAACCTGTTTTGACTGAGATTATTTCCTTTTCTGAAGAACGAATTCGCGATGCAATTTCATACGAAGTAAGTCGCGGAGGACAAGTGTTTTTTGTTCACAATCGTCTCGCAAACATAAAAGAAGTTGCCGGTATGATTTCTCGGCTATGTCCTGGCGTGCGGATTGGCATTGGGCACGGACAAATGGATGGAGAGAAATTAGAGAAAATCATGATGGATTTTATCAATCATGAATACGACGTCCTTTTGGCCACCACCATCATTGAAAGTGGAATTGATATTTCAAATGCAAACACCATTATTATTAATGATTCTCAAAATTTCGGAATCAGTGATTTGCACCAACTTCGAGGTCGCGTTGGTCGATCAAATAAAAAAGGATTTTGTTATCTAATCGCTCCTAAATTTAGTGTGCTAACATCGGAAGCACGAAAACGACTAGAAGCTTTAGTCCAATTTTCAGACCTTGGTGCTGGCTTCAATATCGCTATGAAAGATTTGGATATTCGCGGTGCTGGCAATATGCTTGGCGGTGAGCAAAGTGGCTTTATTTCAGAAATTGGCTTTGAGATGTATCAGAAGATTTTGAACGAAGCGGTTGATGAACTAAAAGAAACGGAATTCAAAGAACTTTTCGCCAAACGAGAAGGAGAACCTGAACAATTTGTTCGTGATTGTATACTAGAAACTGACTTCGAGGTTCGTATTCCTGACACTTACGTAAATGACGTAAATGAACGCTTGCTTCTCTATCAAACCATGGATAATTTCCAAACGAAACAGCAACTTCAAGATTTTATGACTCAGTTGGTAGATCGTTTTGGTCCTTTGCCAATGGAAGTCAAAGAATTAATGCACTCCTTTGAGTTGCGTTGGTTGGCGCAAGAATTAGGCATTGAAAAATTAGTGATTAAGGGTCATAAAATGGTTGGTTTTTTCGTAACCGATCCACAGTCTCCATTCTTTGAGTCTGCCGCGTTTCAATTGTTTTTGAAAAAACTTCAGAGAAATGAACTCAGCTGCACATTGAGTGAGAAAAATGATCGTTTGCGTGTCATTTTTAACCATATCAACACGATTAAAAAAGCCTTTGATGAAATTTCTGAGGTGCTTCGACCTTACGAAATGAATTGATTTTTCATCGGTTCAATCTAGAACCAATCGAAAATCTTAATTTTATTCTATGTCTAACGGTTCCAAGCGTATTGCAGTTCTTGTTTCAAATGATTTGTCCACCGATCAGCGAGTTGCCAAAGTTTGCGCTTTTTTGAAAGACGAAGGTTTTCTTGTTACCTTGATAGGCAGAAGACTTAAAAATTCATTGCCTATTGAACGCCCGTACTCTGTCAAACGAATGAATTTATTGTTCACCAAGGGTCCTTTATTCTACGCCTTTATAAATATCCGCTTCTTTTTGCTTGTATTGTTTGGGAAATACAATTGGGTGCTTGCTAATGATTTAGATACTTTACCTGCTGGGTATTTCGCCTCGAAAATTCGGAAAATGAATTTGGTCTATGATACCCATGAGTATTATTGCGGTGTACCAGAACTTGAAAATCGTCCTAAGATTCAGAAAATTTGGCGAGGAATTGAGCGATTTATTTTCCCAAAACTCGACAAGATAATTACTGTAAATCAATCAATTGCTGATTTGTATTTCAAGGAATATGGCAAGGAGTTAATGGTCGTCCGCAATGTTTCACCACGATACACAACAAAACCAGACACCTCCTTTCAATGGCCATTTGATGCTAGCGGAAAAACTGTTTTAATTATGCAAGGAGCCGGCATCAACATCGAACGCGGCGCAGAAGAAGCTGTTTTAGCCCTAAGAGAACTTCCTGATTGTGTACTCGTCTTTATAGGCGATGGAGATGTAGTGCCAAAATTAAAATCTATGGTCGCTGATTTTCAACTGCAAAATAATGTCTTTTTTCTTGGAAAAATGCCGTACTTTGAAATGATGAAATTTACTCGAAAAGCAGATATAGGTTTGACTTTAGACAAAGGAAATAGCAGAAATTATCAGCTTTCGTTGCCCAATAAACTCTTCGACTATATACAAGCAGAAATTCCGGTAATTTCAAGTAACATGATTGAAGTGAAGCAAATTGTAGAAAAGCATCATGTTGGATTAGTCGTAGAAGAAGTTACCCCTAATGCTATCAAAAAGGCTGTAAAACAACTACTGAATGACCCAGTCTTTTATGATCAACTAAAAGTGAATTGTGGCCTTGCAGCGCAAGTATTGAATTGGGAAAATGAAGTAAGTCAATTGAAAAAAATATACTGTTGAGTAAGAAAACCATCCATATTGTGAGCTTTGACATTCCTTATCCTGCAGATTATGGAGGGGTACAAGACGTTTTCTCTCGCTTGAAATGGTTTTCTCAAAATGGTTATAATGTTCATTTACATTGCTTTGAATACAATAGAAATAAAGCTCCCGAACTAACTGAATATGCCACGGTACATTATTACAATCGACCACGCGGATTTATATTCTTGTTCTCCACGTGGCCATTTATTGTAAAAACGAGAATTCATCAAGACCTCATCGAGAAATTAGAAAAAACCTCTGATTTGGTCATTTTAGAAGGCCTGCACTGTGCGTGGTACACCACTTTACAATTTAAAAAGTTCTGGGTGCGCACCCACAATATAGAACACGAGTATTACGAACAATTGGCCAATCAATCCTCAGGGTTTAAAAAAATATATTACAATTGGGAATCGCGAAAACTAAAGCGTTTCGAAAAAATTCTTCATCAAGCCAAAGGTATTCTTGCCATTACACCTTATGATCAGCATTATTTTTCTTCGTTGAATGCCAATTGTATCTGGCTTCCTCCGGTCTTTGAAAAAGGATCAAAATTTGTGGAAACACGTCCTTATATCTTGTATCACGGGAACTTATCAGTGGAAGAAAATATAAAAGCTGCACATTGGTTACTCGACGAAATTATCCCGCATGTTACGAATATTCCTTTTATAATTGCAGGAAAAAATCCTCCGAAAGAAATCATAGAGAAAGCTCAGAAACTAAAGGTTCAATTGATTGTGAATCCTACGACTAATGAAATGGAGGAGTTGATGCTGTACGCACAAATTCATGTCTTGTATTCCGAGCAGAAAAGTGGTATTAAATTAAAATTATTAAATGCCGTAAGTGGTTCTGGTGCTGTGATTTGTAATGAAAATATAATTGCAGGCACAGGCTTGGAGCAATTCGTGCATGTCGCCAATAGCCCAACTGTATTTATGGCAACCATACAATCTATCTTACTTCAAAAGCAAGATGAAGAAAATTGGAAATTACGTCAAGCGACCATTGAAAGTATTTATGGGCAAAAAGTCCTAGAACAAATCTCTATTCTGCTTTAAGCTTCTCTTTTTTCTAAAAAATCTACCAAAGCCGTTCCTATCAAATAAGTCCAGCCGGCTTCAAAATTTTCAATTGCAAAATCTTCATTTTCTGTCGGAAAAGAATCTAAATCCGCATGCGTCAATTTCAACTTCGTGTGATTTCCATTTTCTTTTAATTCAAAAGTTAGGTTTGACAGTCCAGAGTAACCTTTATAACTCCAGGTGTAAACTAGCTTTTCTAGCGGAACAACTTCTATCACTTCGCATAAGTGGACATATTTAATTCCATCTTCCGGTCCGCCAATAAATTCAAACTTAAAGCCTTTTTCAGCTTTAAACTCTTTTAAGTCAAAATACCATTGGGCCATTAATTCTTTGTCGGTAATGGCTGACCAGATCGTATTCGGCTTGGCTTTTAAACTTTGCTCGATAACCAATGGAGTCTTTTCTCTTTTCATCGACTTTCAATTATTCTACCTCAGTGCTTTGCGTAGTTTGATGGTTTTGAATCAACATAGTCAATCCGATAAAATCATCCACACTTAATCGCTCTGGACGAAGGTTGAAAATTTCTGCAGTTGTATCCATTCCTGAAAGGAGTTGCTTTAAGGAATTACGCAAAGTTTTACGTCGTTGGTTGAACCCCATTTTCACTACTTGAATAAAAAGATCTTCGCGACAAACCATCTCTTTGCGGTTATTTCTCGTACAGCGAATTACACCGCTTTTTACTCTTGGTGGTGGGTTAAACAAATGTTCATCTACTGTAAAACAATAAGTTACGTCGTAAAAAGCTTGGGTCAATACACTGATAATACCGTATTGTTTGGTTCCTGGTTTCTCGGCAATTCTCAAAGCCATTTCACGTTGAAACATTCCCATGATTTCAGGAATCAAATCTCTATATTCCAAGCATCTAAAAATAATTTGACTCGAAATATTATACGGAAAATTTCCTACGACACCAAATTGTTCTCCTCCAAAAAACTGAACTATATCTGTTTTTAAAAAATCTACTTCGTGAATTTTTCCTTCAAGCGTTTTGAAATTTTCTTTTAAGAAGACGATAGACTCGGTATCAACATCAGCCACTTGTATATCAAGATCTTTTCGTTCCAAAAGGGCTTCTGTTAAAGCGCCCATTCCCGCTCCTACTTCCACCACTCGTGCACAATTTTCATGTATCCCGTAGGTGTTGGCGATTTTTCGACACATATTTTTGTCGGTCAAAAAGTGCTGTCCTAAATGTTTTTTCGGTTGTACTTTCATGCTTGTTTAAATTCTTCAACAACAGTTAAAAGTGTTCTAAACGATGCAAATTTTCCTGCCCATTTCGCATTAAATTCGTCGCGCAGTTTAGCGGCATGAGTCGCCAAATAAATATCGTATATATCCTGATTTTTAGCCAGATACGTTGTAGCGTAAGTCACTCCGCCTTCCTCTTCTCCATGCACCCTACAAAACCTACTTTCTAAAAAGCAGCCTGTGTGCATTACTTCTGGAATATGGGTTTGGCGCATGTAGGCAGTCCATTCTTGTTCGATCTCTGGGTCGATATTGACCGTGACATTGTATAAAATCATACACAAAGGTAAGGGCAAAAGGTGGATTTTGGATGCTGAATATTTCTATCTTCGTGTTGTGATAAAATTATTTGTTGGTAATCGTCCAATTGTGTTATTACTTATTCCAGTAATAATCGGTGTTTTAGTGGTGGTGAATTTGTTTTCAGACTATTACACCTATTCTGAATTTACCAATTTAGGAATGTGGGGAAGTTCATTTCAATTTCCTTATGGTTTGACCATTACAATTGGGCCTCTTCTTGTTTTGTTAAACAGCACTCTACTTTCGCGTTTGTTCAATTCAAATGGTTTACTTGATAAAAACACCTACATCACTTCGCTTTTATACGTGGTTTATTTTGGTTTTTACCACTCTTTTTATCAAGCCGATGGTTTATTAATCGCCCACACCTTTTTGATAGCTACTTTATACCAACTCTTTAAATTACACCAAAATTCGGATGGTCGAAAAAATGTTTTTAATGCTGGTTTTATGGCTGGCGTGGCCATTACCTTTCACCCAGCTTCCATTTTATTCTTCCCTTTTATCTATTTTTCTGTATTGGTAATTCGTCCTTTTGTTTTACGTGAATTGCTCCTGCTTGTTGCCGGCTTTCTAGTTCCAATCATATACGGTTCCATTTACCTATGGTTTACAAGTGGTGAAATCGACTTACAATTATTAACCGATGCCACTGGATATGAAAAAAAGCAAATCGACTTTTTGGTTACCGCGGCCTTGTTTGCCCTTTCCGTATTATTTAGCTTTTTAGCTTTAAGTAAACAATCACAAAAAACGAGCATACGCACCAAAAAGCTAAATCGTGTTTTACTTTGGGTCGCAATTTCCTCCTTGTTTCTAGGGTTATACGACTATATTTATTTTCGTCAAATCGAGCGATTTTCGCTTACCATCATTCCCCTTTCCATCTTTTTAACCTTCGCTTTTACGAACAAGTCGTATTTCGCATTCGCCAAAGCACTTTTCTACATTGTTTTAATCTACTCTATTTTGAAACTTTTCCTCTAATAAAGGCGAAAAAAACAGTAAAATAGCTACTTTTGCAAGCAAAACAATTGTCCCGTTTTTAAAGGGGCAAAGTTAATATTTGAATCATGAAATTTGGTGTTGTTACCTTTCCTGGATCCAACTGTGACGAGGATTTAGTGTATGTTTTAGAAACAATTCTTCAGCAAAAAGTGGAGCGTCTTTGGCATAAAGATACTGACTTAAAAGGGGTGGATTTTGTTCTTTTACCTGGCGGTTTTTCCTATGGAGACTACCTTCGTTCGGGTGCGATTGCTAAACTTTCTCCAATTATGTCCTCAGTAATTGAACACGCTAACGCTGGAAAATATGTGATGGGGATTTGTAATGGTTTTCAAATTTTAACGGAGTCGGGCTTATTAGACGGTGCCTTATTGCACAACGATAATCAAAAATTTATTTGTAAAAATGTCTTTTTGAAAACCGCTTCAAAAACGACCGCAATCACGAAAGGATTGTCGGAAGATAAGGCGTATAAAATTCCTATCGCCCATGGTGAAGGCCGTTTTTATGCCGACGATGCAACGATTAAAAGATTAATAGATAACGACCAGATTTTGTTCCGTTATAGTTCTGAAGATGGCGACATCAATGCTGAAAACAATCCAAATGGGTCGGTTGATAACATTGCCGGAATTTGCAACGAAGGAAGGAATGTATTTGGAATGATGCCTCACCCTGAACGTGCTGCAGATACACATTTGGCAAACGAGGATGGAAAGGCCTTTTTTGAATCATTATTAAAATACTGTCAACAATAAGATGCGCGTATTATTACTAGGTTCTGGTGGCCGTGAAAACGCTTTGGCGTGGAAAATTGCCCAAAGTTCAATTTTGGAAGCTTTGTTTATAGCCCCTGGAAATGCAGGAACAAAGGCGTACGGAGTAAATGTTCCGTTGCAACCCACCGACTTTAAAGGAATCGAGGATTTTGTATTGGCTGAAAAAATTGACATGGTGGTGGTTGGGCCAGAAGATCCATTGGTTCTAGGAATTCACGATTATTTCTTAGCAAACGAGGCCTTAAAAAAAGTAGGCGTTATCGGTCCACAAAAAGAAGCCGCTCAGTTGGAAGGAAGTAAAGATTATGCCAAAAAGTTTATGGCACGTCACAATATTCCAACCGCAAAATATGCCACTTTCACCAAAGAAACATTAACCCAAGGGTATGCTTTTCTTGAAGGAATGAAAGGTCCATATGTCCTGAAAGCAGATGGTTTAGCCGCTGGAAAAGGAGTGGTTATTTTAGACGAACTTGCCGCTGCCAAAGAGGAGCTTAAAAATATGTTGGCCAATGCAAAATTTGGTGCAGCAAGCGAAAAAGTGGTGATTGAGCAATTTTTAAAAGGTATTGAGTGCTCCGTATTTGTTATTTCTGACGGCGATTCGTACAAATTATTGCCCGAAGCAAAAGACTACAAGCGCATTGGTGAAGGTGATGCTGGTTTAAACACTGGCGGAATGGGCGCTATTTCTCCTGTCCCTTTTTGCGATGCTGGCTTTATGGATCGGATTAAAAATCAAATCATTATTCCAACCGTTAAAGGCTTGAAGGCAGACGGTATACCTTACAAAGGATTTATCTTTTTCGGAATTATAAATGTGAAAGGCGAACCTTTTGTGATTGAATACAATTGCAGAATGGGAGACCCTGAAACAGAAGTTGTAATGCCGAGATTACGCTCCGATCTTTTAGATTTATTCGAAGGGGTAGCTTCACAAACTCTTTCAGAACGCGATGTTCAATTTGATGATCGCTGTGCTGCAACCGTAATGCTCGTAGCTGGCGGATATCCTGAGAAATACGAAAAAGGCAAACAACTCTTTGGGCTGAATACGGTCAATGATCAAATGTTGTTTCATGCTGGAACAAAAGCAGACGGTCCTGCCGTTTTGTCAAATGGAGGCCGTGTAATGGCTGTGACTTCATACGGCAAAACCTTGCCTCTCGCTCTCGATAGTGCTTATGCTGGCGTGAAAAAGATTGATTTCGAGGGAATGTATTATCGAAAAGACATTGGTTTTGATGTGGTTGACCGATAATTTATTTATCTTCAACTTATCGAATGGATAACTCTATTTTAATTCTAGCATTAACGCTTCTTTTTTCTGCATTCTTTTCCGGTATGGAGATTGGATTTATTTCTAGTAACCGCCTGAAGGTAGAACTTGATCGCTCAAAAGGCACCATCAATGGCCGAATACTTGGTTTCTTTTATTCTGGAGAATCGCGATTCATTGCCATGTTACTCTTGGGCAACAATGCTGTTCTAGTAATTTTTGGAATTTTTGCGGCCATCTTGCTCAATCCAATTTTAAGTAATTGGGGTATTCAAGGAGAAGTTTTAATCCTACTAATTCAAACACTTTTCTCTACTATTTTGGTGTTAATTGTCGCTGAGTTTATTCCCAAAGCTTTGGTGCAAATCAACCCGAATAATTTCTTGAAATATGCGGCATTGCCGATGTTTTTAATCTATTGGATTCTTTATATTCCAACAGAAATCATTTTGTTTTTAAGTAATGTGATTTTGAAATTACTTGGGCAAGTGGATGAAAGCACGGAAAAGGTTTTCTCTAAAATAGATTTGGAGCATTACGTGCAGGACTTGAATGATAGAATTAAAGAAGAACAAGATTTTGGTAACGAAATGCAAATTCTTCAAAATGCCTTGGATTTTTCAAGCCTAAAAGCGAGAGATTGTATGATTCCTCGCACCGAAATTGTTTCCTTAGAAATTACAGAAAATGTGGCCGATCTTCAAAAGTTATTTGTGGATACCGGCTTGTCTAAAATATTGATTTTCAGAGATAGTATTGACAATATCATTGGATATGTCCACTCTTTTGAAATGTTCAAAAAACCCACCTCCATTGCTCAAATTTTATTGCCTATTGCTTTTGTTCCTTCAGCAATTCCGGGCAAAGAATTGTTGGAGCTATTCACTAAACAATCGGGTAATATAGCCGTGGTTGTTGACGAATACGGAGGCACCGCTGGGATGATTACTATTGAAGATGTGATTGAAGAAATTTTTGGTGAAATTGAAGATGAACACGACACCGAAGATTGGATCGAAGAGGTAATTTCGCCCAAAGAGTGGATTTTCTCAGCTCGAGCTGACATTGATTATATCAACGATACCTACCATGTTCGTTTGCCTGAGCACGAAGAATATGATACCCTCGGTGGCTTGATTATTTATCACCTTGAATCCATTCCTGAAAAAGGAGCTTCTCTGGAATTAGACGATTTTACTTTTGCCATTGAAGAAGTTAGCGACCGTAGAATTGAAATGGTCCGAATCACAAAAAAATGATACGTTTATTTTTCTTTTTTTGCTTTTCTTTTGCCGCTTTCTCACAAAAAACGACCCTTCCACTTCCTGTCAATTTGAATGAACTTTCAGGTTTGGTTTTTATCAATGATTCTATTTTAGTGGGTCACAACGACGGGGGCGATTTGCCTCAATTGTATTTCTTAAATAAAGCAGGACAACTTCTACATACCTGCGCCGTTTCGAATGCTAAAAACATCGATTGGGAAGATATTTGTTACGACGGCAAAAAGTATCTGTATATAGGGGATATTGGCAACAATAACAACAATCGTAAAGATTTGACTATATTCCAAGTCAATGCGCAAATGGCTTTAAATCATGCAGAAGTTGAAAGTAAATCTTTTCAATTCATTTATCCGGAACAAAAAGCATTTCCCGAAGAACCAAAAAATCGACATTTCGATGCCGAAGCCCTTACTTTTTACAACAATCAACTCTATATATTCACCAAATGTCGCGCTGAACCTTGGGATGGTTTAAGCTTCGTTTACCAATTAAGCACGGATATGGTGACCCAAAAAGCGGTGGCTTTAAGTCCTTTATATATTGGAAAAACGGGTTGGTGGCAAGATGCTGTTACAGGCGCTGATATACAAGGAAATTTGTGTTATATATTGACTTACAATCGCTTAATTGTCTACGAAATTAATGGCGCCACAATGAAGTTTATAGGCCGTACTTATTTAGACCCAATCACGCAAAAGGAAGCCATAGCAGTCAATCGTTTGGGTGAAATTATTGTTGGCGACGAAATGTCAAAAATGATAGGTGGCGGTTTTTTATACCTGATTGAAAACAAATGGAAAAAGTAAAACCTCATTTTAGCCAATTTGAAGCTGTTATTTTTGACATGGACGGCGTTTTGATAGACTCCGAACCACTTTGGAAAATCGCCATGCAAGAAGTATTTGATTCCATCGGTTGTTCATTGACCAAAAAAGATTTTCAAAAAACCGTTGGCCTGCGCATCGATGAAGTAATTGCCTATTGGTTTGCGCATTCTCCATGGGAAAATACTTCGCCCAAGGAGGTGGAAGAACAGATTATTCAAAAAATGATCGTTCTAATTCAGCAAAATGGAGAACCTTTGGAAGGAGTCGTGGAAACCCTGCAGTTTCTGAAAAGCAAGCAGATCAAAATTGGTTTGGGAACTTCCTCCTATTTGGTTTTAATCGAAACTGTTTTAAACACCTTAGATATAGCCCATTTTTTCGATGCAAAGCACAGTGCTGAGACAGAAACTCACGGTAAACCTCATCCGGCAGTGTATTTATCCGTGGCCCAATCTTTAACCGTGAACCCGCGCAATTGCTTGGTGATTGAAGATTCTTTTACCGGTTTTATCGCTGGAAAATCGGCAGGAATGCAGGTCTGTGTGATTCCTGAAAAAACCCATGAGCCCAACTTAAAACTCCAGGCAGCCGACTTTATTTACACTACAATGGCCGACTTTCTGGCCGACTTCCAGTGATTCTTTAAATCGTTTATCTATTTGGATACTTGTGCCTTTTAAAGGCTCTGTTTCGTTCGGTTAAATGAAAAGTCCGAGGTGAATAAAACTGCAAAAATTCTTCTTTCACAATTAGAAATAGTTCTCCCTAGTCACGACCCAACAAATGAATCATTTTACCTATTTTAGAGCTTCCATAATAGGACAAAAAATTTCTCGACTTTGAAATAACTTGTCAAAAATTATCTAGATTTAAAGAAACCACGCAAGACAACGAAAAACTAAATGCTATTTAACTCTATCGATTTTGCCATTTTTCTGCCAATTGTATTTTTACTCTATTGGTATGTTCTTGGCAAGAATCTAAAATGGCAAAACCTATTTATTGTCTTTGCCAGTTACTTGTTTTACGGTTGGTGGGATTGGCGTTTTCTAACGCTCATTTTCTTTAGTACAATTGTCGATTACTTTGTTGGTGTTTGGCTGCTAAAAGAAGAGCGCACGCGCAATCGCAAAATACTTTTGGCCGTCAGTATCATCATGAATTTAGGGCTTCTTGGGTTTTTTAAATATTTCAATTTCTTTCTTGATAACCTAAGTGATGCCTTTAGTTTGTTCGGTTCGCCACTTAGTATGAGTTCTCTGAACATCATTGTGCCTGTAGGAATTAGTTTCTATACTTTTCAAACATTGAGTTATTCGATTGATGTTTATAAGAAAAAACTTACGCCAACCACCGACTTCATGGCTTTTGCTGCCTTCGTTAGTTTTTTTCCGCAACTGGTGGCCGGACCTATTGAAAGAGCGAGCAATTTATTGCCCCAATTTTATATAAAAAGAACCTTCGATTACACCAAAGCTGTTGATGGTTTGCGACAAATTTTATGGGGTCTTTTTAAAAAGATAGTTATCGCAGATAATGCAGCACAAATTGCCAATGAGCTTTTCAATAATACGGGTGCCTACTCCGGCAGTTCACTTGCCATTGGCGCCGTGTTTTTCACCTTTCAAATTTATGGGGATTTTTCTGGCTATTCCGATATTGCCATAGGTACCTCTCGCCTTTTCGGGTTTAACTTAAAACAAAATTTTGCCTTTCCTTATTTTTCCAGAGATATTGCTGAGTTTTGGCGACGGTGGCATATTTCATTGTCTACCTGGTTTAGAGATTACGTCTATATTCCAATGGGAGGTAGCCGAGGCGGGACATGGATCAAGGTAAGAAACACCTTTGCTCTTTTCATTATCAGTGGTTTTTGGCATGGTGCAAGTTGGACTTTTATTGTCTGGGGTGGCTTGAATGCGCTATATTTTTTACCCCTACTTTTACTTAACAAGAATAGGAAAAACACTGATTTAGTGGCAGAAGGCCGATTGTTTCCTTCCATCAAAGAGTTTGTTCAAATGGGTGCAACCTTCTGTTTAACTTGCCTTGCATGGGTGTTTTTTAGAGCCGATAATTTAAGTCATGCTTTTCATTATTTGTCTTCGATATTTTCAAAAAGTTTCTTTTCATTTCCTGAAGTTCCCCAGTCTGAATTGGTAAAAAGTACCTTGGTTTTTATCCTCTTGTTTACTCTGGTGGAATGGATAGGCCGCAAAAAGCAATATGCCATTGAGTTTGTTTCAGACATTAAAACTCGGCCAATACGATATAGCATTTATCTTGTAATTACCTTGTCTATTATAGCTTTCGGTAATTTCAATGAAAATGAATTCATCTATTTCCAATTTTAAAATGAGAAAATTCATACTAAAAACGGCTCTTTTTTCATTGGTGATTTTATCAATAACTACGGTTGTAAACCTACTTGGAGATCCTGCGAATATTTTCAATGGTTACGAAAAGAGGATGACTGAAATTATACTCCAAGATGGGATTGTTACCAATTTGTCCAATTACGATGAAAGATTGCTTCAAAAGGAGCTGATTTTAAACGCCCCTGATGAATTGGATCTTGCCGTACTTGGGTCGAGCCGCACAATGATGATAAACTCGACTTTATTTCCAAGTCAAACTTTTTTGAACAGTTCTGTTTCCGGAGCGACTATTGAGGATTTAATCGCATTGTTTCAGGTTTACAAGAAAAATGGCAAATTGCCTAAAGAATTTATTCTTTGCGTGGATCCATGGCTATTTAATAAAAGCAACAATCAAACAAGATGGAAATCCTTAATGGACGATTACAATAATTTCAAACAACAACCGGCCTCTTTTTATTTTCCTTTGTTTAAATATCAACAGCTCATTTCCTTTTCCTACTTTCAAAAATCAATTCAGAACATTCCCAATAAATACGTACCAAAACCTTCCAAAACCGAGCTAAACCTCCACAATACACGTTTGCGTGATGGTTCATTGGTATATGGCAAAGATTTCCGTGAATCATCTGTCGAAGAGGTGATCCAATATGCGAAAAAGGACGCGACACGGAACTTAGGTGTGCTGACAGATTTCAATTCCATTTCTCCCAGTATTTGGGCAGATTTTGAGCTGCTGTGTAAAGAAATAATGAAAAATAATATACGGTTGACATTCATATTAACCCCTTATCACCCTATTGTTTATAATAAAGTGTTGTCCGATTTTCCGAAAGTTATTGAAACAGAAACTTTGATCAATCAATTCGCTAAAACGCAAAACTTGACCTTGATTGGTTCTTTCAATCCAGCCAAGACAGGCACTACAGAAAGTGGGTTTTATGATGGAGTGCATTGTAAAATGTCGGCTTTGCAACAAATCATCAAAAGCAAAAACTGATCTTCTCTCAAACTTGCTTTTCTCCCTAATTTTCAGTATATTATCCTTATGGTAAAAGTAGAGAAGTCAGAAAACATAGAATTTTTAGAAAAATCAATAAATTATTTGGAGACCAACGGTTTTGAGAATATCAAAGCAGATTTAGAAGGTTATGAAACGCCAAAAAGATACTTGCGTAAAGGAACTGACAGCCAGATTACTCCGGATATCGTGGCTGAAAAAAATGGTCGTCGACACTTTTTTGATATTAGCTTAAAATCAGTAAAACCTACTCTTCTTAAATCTAAATGGCTGTTTCTAGAGACTTTAAGTAAAATGAAGTCAGGAAGTTTTTGAGTTATTACCACAAAAGGTCATTACAAATTTACCGACAGTATGTTGGCCGACATTCATTTGGAAAACAAAACTCCCATTAAAATATAAGGGTAGAAGCTTTCGGTTTAAAAACAACGTTTTTTGCCCTTATATAGAGTACACAGACAGGTGGTTATAACTTAGAATTGAGGTCGTTCAAAGTTTCTTCGACCCACGTTCTTCCCCAATTATTTTTTTCTTCTTCCGACCATAATTCAGGGAAGAAAATTCTTTTTTGAAAGCGTGGAGGTAGATATTTTTGCCAATTGGTTCCTCCTGTTGCACCTACGTCTCCATCTTTGGAATGCAGATATCGCACGGCCGATTTATAATGAGCAAGGGGCCAGAAAACATTCACCGACAAGTCGAGTTTTCTCAAAGCTTCCTGAATTGCTTTATTTTTCTTGTCCTCCTCTGAAAGCGCATTAAATTTATCCAGAATGGTATTTCCATTTAATCCTTCAGCAAGCTTTATTAAATCTTGATCATACTTTTCCTCAAATTGCAGTAAAGTCAAGGTTTTTTTTCCGGATTTCAAATCAATGGCTCCTTGTTTCCAATAAATGTTTTGATAACAAGCATTCACGTCCTTCACCTCTTTATATTCTTCGCGTTTTCCAACTTCTACTAGGTTTTGAATCTGCGTAGAATGTATTTCAATTTTCCGGTATTGTACCGATTGAAAACCACTGGCAGGTAAAAGCGCCATTCTAAATTTCATGAATTCTTTGGGGTCCATTCCATCGACCATTACCTCAAAACTTGCAATTAAAGCTTGGAAATAACGAATTATTCTGCCTAAACGATCTAAGAAATAAGTGGCTGTAATTTCCTGTTTTTCAGCAAGACTTTGCATTTCATTCAAAGTAAGCTTAAAATACAGCTCTGTGATTTGGTGGTAAATAATAAAAATTTCTTCGTCTGGGAAATTCGTTTTAGGTTTTTGAAGACTCAATAAGGTTTCAAGCTCAATATAGTGCCAATATTTAAGATAGTCTGAAAAAAGCAGACCGTCCAAGTAAGATACTAAATCTTGGCCCGAAGAAGCATACTTTTCATCTAACAATTTGAGCCTTTCCTCAATCTCTGTAGTAATTTTCATCCGCGTTTAATTATTTTTTCCATCCTTCAGCGAATTGTTTACCATAGAATTTTCAAAATAAAAATCCATGTATTCCGTTTGTTCTAATTAATTGTACCGCAAAGTTATTGAAATAAACGTTCTTTTGAACATTGTGTTAAAAAATGAACATTGTTGTAGCAGTAATAATTAAATCGCCAAAGTGTTTGGGTTGGTTAATGGAAGAGAAATAAAAAATTTAGAGCCTTTATCGATTTCCGATTCTGCCCAAATTGAACCATGATGCTTGTCCACTATACGTTTAACTAAAGCCAAGCCAACACCCGTTCCAGGAAATTCATCCTCTGAATGCAGTCTTTGAAAAACTCCGAATAATTTCTCGTGGTATTTCATATTAAATCCACAACCGTTGTCTTCGACCACAAGAGTTACGGATTCTGTATCTTCTTTGAATTTTTTAACAGAGATAACGATCTTCTCCTTTTTAGACGAATATTTTAATGCGTTTGAAAACAGATTACTAAAGACTTGATTTAACAAACTCGTTGCTCCATATATCGTCGGTAATTTTTCCATTTTAACTGAAACCTTATCTTTTTGCTGAAAGGAACTAATCGCTTCATGCCAAGTTGTTTTCAACAGTTCATCCAATTTTATAGGCTGGAAATTTGGCACAGTAACTCCAACTCTACTAAAAGTGAGAAGTTCTTCAATCAAGGTTGACATTTTGTCTGCGTTTCTAGAAATAATTTCCAACAAGCGCTGTCCTTCCTCGTCGAGTTTTTCGCCGTATGTTTCAACTAGAATATTAGAAAATCCTAGGATTGAACGAAGCGGTGCTCTTAAATCGTGAGAAACCGAATAGGAGAATCCTTCCAAGTCTTTTGTTCGTTCAGCTACTTTCTTTTCTAATTCAATATTGGATATTTCTAACTTTCGTTGAGCAATATAGCGATCGGTAACATCCATTACCGTACCCACAATTTTACTCAATTCACCTTCTTCAAAAACTGGTTTTGCTTGGGCGTCTATGTATTTTACTTCATCATTGACAATAATTCTAAGGGTAATTTCATAAGGCTCATGAAACTTAACGGCTCTGTTGTACAGCTCGGTTAATATTTCAGCATCCTCGGTTGAATAACGGCTTCGGAGACCAGCAAATGTTGGATCACCCATTTCCATTCCATAGATGCGATATACCTCATCACTCCATTTCATTTCATTGGTATGCACATCTACCACCCAACTTCCAATGCGAGCCATTTCTTGGGCTTCTTTTAAATTTTGGGTGG
>JAHKAT010000021.1 GCA_018825925.1 Bacteroidota bacterium
GCTTTGGATGGTACTATGGAGGTGCTACCTTCTGTTTTTTCTTCAGTTTTAACCACTATTGTAGCTTTTTCAGTTCTCCTTTTTGTAGAAGGTTTAGAAATGATGCGCGAAATGGCATTTGTTGTAATCGCTTGTTTGGCTTTTAGTTTGTTTGAAGCATTTGTGATTTTACCGGCGCATTTGGCTCACAAAAAAGTTTTAGACGAAACTAAAAAGCCTAAGTTTAGTGTAAAAAATGGTTTACTTTTCTTATTAGCTGGAATACTAGTAATTGTTCTTGGTGCTTCATTGATCGATATGATTGATTCTGATTTTGGAGCTGCATTGTTTCCTTTTTCTCTTTTTATTGTTGGTGCAATATTGTGTTGGAACGGTTTTTCAAAATCACCTATTGAAACGAAAATCAGAGGTAGGGCCGACCGTTTTATTAAATTGGTTAGGGATCGTTACTTTATTGTTGCTGTTAGAACTTTTATCGGCAAAAAGGCCAAAATGTATCGGATATCGTTTTTTATCCCGTTGCTCATTACCATTGGAACATTTATGCTTTTTGGAGCAAAAGTCATTGGCTTTACATTTTTCCCAAACATACCACCCGATTTTTTCAATGTCGAAGTAGCATATAAACCCGGAGATAACAAACAAAAAACCGAAGAATTTTTACAACTTGCCTCCAAGATAATTGTTGAAGAAAACAACAAAATTCAAGCTGAAGCCAACGATACTCTCATGAAGTATTATAGCTCAAACATTGGGTTCACATCAAATTTAGGTCAAGCTGGAAACCACACCGGATCGCTCACCGTTTTTCTCGACAATGAAAACTCAAGTACGCCTTCCGACACCTTAATGAATAGGGTTTTGAAACGACTTCAAGCCACACAGCAAGGACAGTTGGCACAAGGTATTTATGTCGGTGGTTTCAATCGTTTTGGAAAGGAAGTTGAACTAGGCTTAACCTCTGTGGATGAAAAAAGCATTATGATGGCCAAAGAAACATTCAAAGAGGAAATCGCTAATCTTGGAGGAGTCATCAATATTAAGGACAATATGCCTCCAGGTCGATTTGAAGTTCAGTTAAACCTTCGACCGCAAGCCGAAGTGATGGGGTTGACAAAAAATGAAGTGCTTTCACAGGTAAGAGCAGGATTTTTTGGTCAAGAAGCCCAACGGGTAATTATAGGTACCGACGAGGTGAAAATTTGGGTTCGTTTTCCACAAGACGATAGAAATAGTCTTTCCGATTTAGAGAATTTAAGAATTCGAAATGCCACTGGAATTGCGATTCCATTAAAAGAAATAGCAGATTTTGAATTGGGAAGAGCGCCAGAAAGTTTAAAAAGAAGAAACGGACAGCGCATCATTAAAGTGGATGCAGAATGTATCGATCCAGATGCCGTTGCTGATATAAACTCTAAAATTAGAAAGGATATAGTGCCAAAAATTGAACAATTGTACCCATCCGTTAAAATTGTATCACTTGGACAATTTGAGCGCAGCCAAAAAACAGGTAGTTCTATGGGTGGAGTCGCCTTAATTGCGATTGTGATTATGTTCATTATTTTAACCCTTCACTTCAACTCACTGTCACAGGCATTTTTAATCATGTTGGTAATCCCAGCGGGAGTTGCAGGAGCATTTTTAGGACATGGCTTGGTGGGTATTCCTGTTTCCATACTTTCTGTTTTTGGAATGATTGCGCTACTGGGTGTATTGGTCAATGATGCCATCGTCTTTTTAGATCGATTCAACGATTTATTACTCGAGGGGAACTCTGTAAAAGAGGCCGCTATTGAGGCTGCAGCATCGCGTTTCCGACCGATTCTATTGACCTCACTAACAACAGTTGCCGGCTTACTTCCTATGATTTCTGAATCGAGTATGCAAGCACAATTCTTAATACCTATGGCTACGTCTATTGCCTTCGGTATTTTGTTTGGCACCATCTTTATTTTGTTCTTCTACCCATCTGCCATTTTATTCTGGAATGGATCAAGAAGATTTTTCTATTATTTATGGAAATGGAAAGCCCCTTCCGAGTTAGAGGTGGAACCCGTTATGAAATTAAAAAAAATAAAAGAAGGAAATCATGCATAAAACAATAGCTATCCTGTTCTTTTTGAATATTTTACAAATACATTCTCAATCGGATTCTTTGTCTGCCAAACAAGCTGTTTTTATAGCTTTAGAGAATAACTTTGATCTACAAATAAGTTCATTACAAGAAGAAATCTCCGCTAAAAACAACAAATGGAGTGAGGCTGGGTTATTTCCAACAGTTACTTTACAGGTAGGTCAAAACAACTTAATTCAAGACAACACAAAGAACCCTTTCACATTTACACCAGGGATAATATTAAACCAAGGAATAGCTCCCGCTTTAGTAGCCAATGTAAATCTATTTAGTGGTTTTCAAGTTAAAATTAATAAACAACGCTTAGAACAACTTGAAACACAAAGTCAAGGAAATTCGGCGGTTGTTTTAGAAAATTTAGTGCGTGATGTTTTAAAAACATATTACTTAGCATTGCTGCAAAAAGACCGCAGTGAGTTCTATGAAAACTTATTGGCCTACTCAAGAAAACGTTTGCGCTATAATGAAATAAAAAACGAATATTCCGGAAATAATTCTCTTGAATTGTTGCAATTAAAAAATCAGTATTTAACCGATAGCACCAACTTTTTACTGCAAAATTTATCGTATGAAAATTCGCTTCGGAATTTAAAACTCTTGATGAACAATGATGAAAACGACAGCATAGGTCAATTACCTGTTTTGACAGACAATCTAAATTTTGTCACTGAATTAATTGAATATTCTGAGCTAAAACGAAAAATGTTGTATGAAAATCAAAATCTTAAAAATCAATACATCAATTTACAATTACAAGAAACGAATATCGATTTTCAACGGTCTTTTTTATACCCTACTTTAGGACTGCAATTATCCGCCAATCCTTCATACGGTAGATTCCAGCAGTTAAATGGAGGGAATCCGAATATGCCTAATTCACTTAGTACCCAATCTCTTGCTTATTCCGGTAATTTGACCCTTCGCTATTCAATCTATAATAACTGGAAGTCGAAAAGAGCAGTTGAAGTTGCAAAAATACAAACGACTATTACAGAATTGAACATTGAAAAATTAAAGGCAACGTTGACGGTCAACCTGAGTAACCTATATTCACTTTATGCTATCAGAAATAACTTGGTGAATGTCTCGACTCAAAATTTAGAATACGCCGAAAAAGCATATGATTTAGCGCAAAAAAGATTTGATATAGGCGCCATAAACTCTGTTGAACTTCAGGTGTTACAAAACAATTATCAAAATACCCAAATTCAACATTTAGAGAATTTATACAATCGTTTGGATACGTATATAGATTTGTATCAAATGAGTGGAAACTTACGATTAGAATACCAGAAATAATCTACTTTTATTCGAAGTAAGAACGCAGTTTTTCGCGTTTTAGTTTTAATTCTTTGACTTGACTTTCCTTGTTTCGAACGGCAAATAAATAACTCCATTTATAGCCGATATGTTTCAGGTAATCAATAAAAAAGTAGGCAAAAATACCTGAAACTGGCAAGGCGATAAAGTAGACAATAATCGGCCAATCTGGATGAATATACAAACTTAATAAGTAAGCCCAACAAGCATACCAAATCGGGTAAAGTAATATTCCTATTAGTACGGCAAGTGGTGCATAATACTCAACTTCTTTAGAAATTTTCGGAACAAGAAAATCCGTAAATCGGAAAGGTAAATAGTTGTGAATCAATCCAAAAAGAAACAAGGGTAAGGCTAAAAATAGAAACAAAATAGAGAAAATAATTTGTCGCAAAAACATTCTTCCCCTATATTTTCTGTCTAAAAAATCAGGTTTTATTTTTAACAGATTCATAGCCA
>JAHKAT010000022.1 GCA_018825925.1 Bacteroidota bacterium
GAGCGGAGTAGCTCCTTTTGACTTTGTTTATACGGACGGAACTACAAGTTTTCCTATAAATACAAACTTAACAACCTATACTTTCACAGTAAATGCATCTGGAACATACACTCTAGTTTCGGTGAACGATGCGAACAATTGTGGAGGTTCAGTAAGCGGTTCAGCAATCGTCACAGAAAAACCACAACCAATTGTTACAGTTAATTCACCATCGATTTGTGAAGGTGAAAGTACTACAGTTACTGCAAGTCCAAATACAGCAGGAGGTACATACCAATGGACAGCTCCAGCAGCAGTTGCAGGTGCCACTACTCCATCCTTAACAGTGACCCCGGCAAACACAACCACCTACGACGTAACTTACACCTTAAATGGATGTTCAAATACAGGTTCTGGAACGGTAACTGTAAACTCAATTCCTACATTGACGATGACGGGAGATAATATTTGCGATGGTGAGCAAGCAACGATAACAGCCACTGGGAATCCAGCGGGAGGTAATTATTTGTGGCTTTCACCAGCAAGCGTTACAAATCAAACGACAGCTAGTGTAAATGACAGCCCGTCAAGTGATCAAACATACACGGTTGAATACACCTTGAATGGATGTAGTGTACAAGGAACAGCAGACGTGATCGTAACTCCTACCCCGATAGTATCTGTTTCACCGCAAAACCCAAGTATTTGTCAAGGTGAAAACATAACCCTTACCGCAATTTCAACTTTAAACGGGGGGACCTATGTATGGACACCGGCTCAAACCCCGTCCAATGCAACCGTAACGGTTTCACCTGCGACAACAACCACTTATTCTGTTATTCATACAGTAAATGGTTGTCCTTCGAACTCTGCCAGCACAACCGTAACAGTAAATCCGGCACCAACAGCAACTGCTGGAAGTAATTCACCTATTTGTGAAGGTGAAGATTTAATGTTAACTGGTAATAACGTGCCAGGAGCAACGTATTCATGGACAGGTCCGAATGGTTTTAAAAGCAGAGCTGAGGATACTACCTTAGTTAGCGCTCAACCGAATCAGTCTGGAACTTATGTGTTGACAATTACTGCAAACGGTTGTTCTAGTGTACCATCAACTACATCAGTTCAAATAGGGCAATATCAAAATGCAAGTATCAATCCAGCTGGTCCTTTCTGTTCGGATGCACCAGTAGCCACCTTAACGGCAGCAAGTCCGAATGGGTCTTGGTCTGGTCCTGGTATTACAAACGCTGCAAATGGAACCTTTGATCCAGATATTGCTGGCCCAGGAACACACACCATTACCTACGAATTTTTTGGAAATTGTCCATCCAGTTCTACACGTGATATCGTAGTGAACGAAACACCCAACGTGAGTTTTTCAGCGGACCAAATAGAAGCATGTACACCAGCATCAATAGAATTCACCAGTACCATAACACCAACTCCAACCAGTGTATCTTGGGATTTTGGAGATGGAGGTCAAAGCACCGTCAATGGAAATGTAACTCATGAATACTTGACAAGTGGTGTTTACACTGTTACTTTAACGGCAACTTTAAACGGTTGTACAGGAATGTCAACACAAAACAATTATATCACGATTAATCAATCACCTGTTGCAGGGTTTGACGCTGAAGTAAGTGGTTCTTTGGTTAGTTTCCAAAATTCCTCCACAGGAGCTTCGAGCTACCTATGGGATTTTGACAACGGTTCTACTTCCACCGAAACGAATCCTAGTGTAAGTTTGGAGGGTGATGATTCTAGTTTTGATGTGCAATTAGTTGCTTATGCCGATAATGGTTGTACTGATACTTTGGTTCAAACGATTCAAACAGTAGAAGAGGTTATTTTTTATGTGCCAAATGCCTTTACTCCAGATGGTGACCCAATGAATCAGTACTTTTTACCAGTGATGACCCAAGGGTTTGAGCCGGCATCTTATACTTTCAAAATTTACAACCGATGGGGTGAACCAGTATTTGAATCCAAGGATGTGAAAATTGGATGGGACGGAACCTATAATAACCAAATCGTAGGAGAAGGACTATACACTTGGACGATTAAGTTTACCGACATTGAAACAGATAAAAAATATACTTTCCAAGGAAATGTAAATTTATTGAAATAGTAAAATCTATCATAAACGAAAAAGGAGTCAAAATTGACTCCTTTTTCGTTTTATAAATGTTTGTTTATCTACCCCAATATTCGAATGTTTTCCTCTGATGGATATCTGGCTTAGCCACTTTCTTCAAGGTATACGTATTGAAAAAAGTCCTATTCAACTCAGGCAATTGAAACTCCATAAGTTGTCCCTTACGCTGAATAGTCAAGATCTTATCTTCATCATCAAAATAAGTCAACCAATTGTCTAAATCTCCTTGAACCGAACATTTATTGACAGCAACAATTGTATCCTCTATCATCAAACCAGCCATATCAGCAGGACTTCCCACATAAATAGAAGTGATTTGTTCACCTGAAGCAGTAATTTGAGTCTTAATACCTGTTTTTGCTTCTTTATAGCTCTTTGATGGAGAGTGAAGTAATTCTATCCCTAATCGCTCAAATGCATTGTACAAGGGTACTTCAAAAGCCTTCGTACCATGAAAGTAATCTTCCCTCCACTCCTTCCAAGAACTTTGGGTAATGCTTTCTAAAATTTCAAAATAATCATCCTCAGAAACACCCTTTCCTTTTAGAGCAAAATCGAAATATAGTCTACGCATAACTTCGTCCAAACCATATTTTTGACGAGTTTTTGTTTCAAATAAAATTCGGACATCCGTCATTAAAGCCAACAAACAACCTTCGGTATAAATAGAAACTTTTCGACCTGGAGCACCAGGAACATAGCCGTCCAGCCATGTTTCTTGCGATGACAGAGCAACCGACGAATGGAAGCGACCGAAATTATCAAAGTGCTTCTGCAGTTGATTTTCCAATTCTTTAAAATATTCTTCCTCCTTGAAAACTCCTGATTTCCACAGAAATAAATCACCCATATAGGTTGTAACTCCTTCACACAAAAAGCCCAAAGTGGAAAAATTCTCCTTTGAAAAATCATACGGATACATTTCAATCGGTCGTATAGCTTTTACATTCCAAGTGTGGTAAAGTTCATGGGAAGAAACACCTAGCAATTCATTATAGAATCCTTTGAATACAGCGTAAGTGGGTCCGAGTAAAATAACCGTTGAGGCGCAATGCTCTACTCCATGATAAGCCTTGTAAGGCACGATTTGAAATAAAAAATGATACTCTTTGGTTGGAAATTCGGTGAATTTTTTAAGCTGCGCTTCGGTAAACAAGGCGAAATCTTTCTTAATCTTATCCCAATCAATATGCTGAATACCTTGAAACCAAAGGTGAAAAATCGTTCCTGCCACTTCATAGGTATCGTGTAAAAGTGTGGCAGAAGCAATAAAAGGCGAATCGGCTAACTCATCAAAATTTTTGGCCTTCAGAATATGCTCAGAGGAAGGTAATTGGCAAGCAATTTCATAGTCTTCTGGTATCAATAGTTCCACTTGACATTCATTCATTGCCGTTTCATCCGTATAGCAAAAGCAATTGACCGGATTGACATATAGTTGCTCTTTCGATAAAAAGGTACTACCAGCATTTAACTCAGTGGAATAATACTGGTAACGAACCTTGATTGTCTTCAAGCCTTTGGTATTCACCTCCCAAGTTGAGGTGTTAATTTTGTCAACCTGCATTTTCTTCCCTTGCGAGTTCACCGCCTCAAATTCACGCACATTCTTCGCAAAATTTCCTAATTCATATCTACCTGGTCGCCAGGTAGGTAATTTAATTTGCGTCATTTCACTGCTGACCACAAATTGCACTTCAAACTGAATGTATTGTTGGTGTGGATTTTTGATAGAAAGTTGATACGTTGTCATTCAAACTTCTTTTGCTTTGTTTAAGCTGTAAAATTGGCTAAAATGAAAGAGATATCAAATTGACTTATTTTATATTTTTATTTAGTCACTATGAATTCTCCCTCTGAAAAGTTGAATAGGGAAAGAAATTAGCTAAGGTTAGCTAGTTTAAACCTATACTCTTTAAGAAACAACCAAAAACCTAATGATCAAACTATAATCGTCAGAAAATCAGTAAATCAATCGATAGACCTATGCGTATAATTCTTCTTGTAAAGACAACACTTTATCATCCGCCAAATACTCATCATAAGGCATCATTTTATCAACGATTCCGTTTGGTGTGATTTCAATGATTCTATTCGCAACCGTATTCACCAACTCATGATCATGAGAAGAGAAAAGGATGATTCCTGGAAAATCTTGCATTCCATTGTTCAAAGCTGTGATTGATTCCAAATCCAAGTGATTGGTTGGCTCGTCCATTAACAAAAGGTTTGCTTTTGCCAACATCATTCGAGAAAGCATACAACGCACTTTTTCACCTCCAGAAAGCACATTTGCTCCTTTCAACGCTTCTTCGCCAGAAAACAACATTCGGCCTAAGAAACCACGGATATTTACCTCTTCACGCTCTTCATCCGTTTGAGCATATTGACGTAACCAATCAATTAAACTGATTTTACTTTGAAAAAATGAGGAATTATCACTTGGTAAATAAGCCGTTGAGATGGTTGTTCCAAATGTAAATTCACCAGAATCTGCCTTCATATTCCCTCCTAAGATTTCGAAGAAAGCAGAAATAGCAACAGAATTTTTTGAAATAATAGCCACTTTATCCCCTTTATTCAGGTTGAAAGTAACGTCTTTGAAAAGCAAAGTACCATCTTGTGATTTACTCAAACTTTCTACATTCAAAACTTGGTTTCCAGGATCGCGATCCGATTGGAAATTAATTCCAGGGTAACGTCGAGTTGAAGGTTGTATTTCTTCTAAATCTAACTTATCCAACATTTTACGACGAGAAGTAGCCTGTTTTGATTTCGATGCATTGGCAGAGAATCGAGAAATGAAATCCATCAATTCCTTTTTCTTATCTTCTGCTTTCTTGTTCTTATCCGAACGCTGACGAGCTGCTAATTGTGATGATTGGTACCAAAATGTGTAGTTACCTGTATATAAATTAATTTTTCCAAAATCGATATCACATACATTGGTACAAACAGTATCCAAGAAGTGACGGTCGTGAGAAACAACAATTACTGTGTTTTTAAAATCCAATAAAAAATCTTCCAACCAAGATATCGTTTGAATATCCAAATCGTTGGTAGGCTCATCGAGAATCAATAAATCTGGGTTACCAAACAAGGCTTGAGCAAGTAAAATACGCACTTTCAACTCACTTGGAACATCCTTCATGAGCGTATAATGTAGGTCTTCGCGAATACCAAGATTCGATAAAAGTGTTGCAGCATCCGTCTCAGCGTTCCACCCTTCAATATCAGCAAATTCCCCTTCTAATTCTGCTGTTCGCATTCCGTCAGCATCTGAAAAGTCTTCTTTTGCATAAAGAGCTTCTTTTTCGACCATTATTTCAAAAAGTCGCTTGTGCCCCATAATTACTGTTTGAAGCACTTGATATTCATCAAATTCAAAATGATTTTGCTTCAAAACAGCCATTCGTTTACCTGGTTCTAATTCGATTCGACCCTTTGTTGGATCTTGATCTCCGGTTAAAATTTTAAGGAAAGTGGACTTACCAGCACCATTCGCACCGATTACACCGTAGCAATTTCCTTCTACAAATTTTAAGTTGACATCATCGAATAAAACCCGTTTTCCGAATTGTAATGATAAATTATTGACCGCTAGCATATCTTATCTGAAATTTGGCGCAAAGATAGGGTTTTTATAGCCAAACTTAGAATAAAGTACTGGAAGAATTAAGGATTAGGCCTTTAACCACGACAAATGTCGCGAATACAAGAAGATAAAAAGACCTGACAGGATGATCGACCAAATGGTCATCAAGGTTGGTACCTCCGATGGAGCAAGGAAAAAGTACACGTGAAGTGTAGTGAGTATACAATAAATGATGTACAAGTGAAACCCTAATTTTTTCCCAATAAACATGAAATAAACGCCAAGTAAACCAACGATTAAAAACAGTACCGTTAAACCATAAACATAATAATGCTGCTGATTAAACACTTCTGTCAGGTGCAGTACTTTGGAGAAAAAGTCATGAAAACTATCCATTCCATTGTCTTTCATCTCATTCATTAAAGTAAGCATCTCCACCTTTGATTCCTTCATTTGGGTTGATGAAAGCGGTCCTGAAAGCCATTTAATTAGGCCTGTAATTAGTGAAAATCCTATATTCACCCAACTCAGAATTGCTAAAACCAAAAGTCCCTTTGGACGTTCTTGAAGTGGTTCGTTGTTTGTCAGAAATTGTTCATTCATGCTGTAAAATTATCGAAGTTTTTTGACAAAGTGCATAGACTGCACCATTAGTTGAGACATATACACGTCTGTTTTAACAAAAGATATGTTTTTTCTATAAGCAAGATGCAGTTTTTCTATCGTTTCGCTACTTTTTGCTGGGCGACGAAAATCTAGACCTTGTGCAGCTACAAATAATTCAATCCCTTGAATTTGAAAGACATTTTCTACGATTTGAAAAAGTTTTGTAGCTGAATTTGCTCCCATTGACACGTGATCCTCTTGTCCGTTGCTAGAATCAATGGTATCCACTGAGGCTGGTGTGCAAAGTTGTTTGTTTTGAGAAACTATTGACGCCGCAGTATATTGAGGAATCATAAATCCTGAATTCAAACCTGGTTCGGCTACTAAAAAAGCAGGCAAGCCTCTTGTTCCAGAAATCAATTTATAAATTCGACGCTCAGATATGCTCCCTAGTTCAGCCAAAGCGATGGCTAAAAAATCCATTACGATTGCCAAGGGTTGTCCATGGAAATTTCCAGCTGAAACGACTTGATCATCTTCCGGGAAGATTGTAGGATTATCTGTTACTGCATTAATTTCACGCTCAACGATGGTTTTGGCATATTCAATTGCATCCAAACTTGCACCGTGTACTTGTGGTATACAGCGGAATGAGTAAGGATCTTGGACATGTTCTTTTTCGCGAGTGATCAAACTACTTCCTTCTAAGGTTGCTCTCATTCTTTCAGCTACACGAATTTGTCCAACTTGATTTCGAACTTCATTCACATTGGCTTGGAAAGGATTACTTCTACCATCAAAAGCCTCGAGCGACATTCCAGCAATAGTTGTGTAATTTTCCTCAATTTTTAAAGCGGATTGTACAGCATGTGAAGCAAATGCAGACATAAACTGAGTGCCGTTGAGCAAGGCCAAACCTTCTTTTGATTTTAGCTCGATAGGCTTTACCCTGAACAAATCCAATATTTCCAAACTTGGATATTTCTGTCCATTATACCAAACCTCTCCCTCGCCAAGCAAAGGCATAGAAAGGTGAGCTAATGGGGCTAAATCGCCCGATGCGCCTAAGCTTCCTTGTGAATAAATAACGGGATAAACACGTTCATTAAAAAACAAAATCAAACGCTCTATGGTCTCCAATTGAACACCACTATTTCCTTTCGATAAACCAAGGATTTTTAAAAGAAGAATTCGTCTTACAATGCCTTTATCGATTTCGGAGCCCGTGCCACATGCGTGAGAAAGCACCAAGTTTTTCTGTAATTGATTTAAATCTTTTGGAGAAATAACCGTATTGCACAAGGAGCCGAAACCTGTATTAATTCCGTAAATGACTTCCTTTCCAGATTCCATTTTTGCATCCAAAAAAGCACGACATTCCAGTACGCTTTTTTTACAATCATCACTCAATTCAAGAATCAGATTTTCATCGAGGATGGTTTGAATATCCGCCAAATTTAACCAGTCTTTAGTAATACTAAATTTCCCCATTTTAATTGAAAAAGTTGATTATTTCATCCACAGCTACATCCTGTTGATCCCCTGTAGTCATATTTTTTATTTGTAATTTACTGGATGAGATTTCACTCTCACCGGCTAAAATCACAAATTGAATTCCTTTGTCATTAGCATATTTCATCTGTTTCTGCATTTTTACGTTGGCAGGATAAACTTCTGATGAAATTCCTTTTAAACGCAATTTCTGAATCAAAGGAAGAATGAAATCAACCTCTTTTTCACCAAAATTTGCGAACATAATCTCCGTTCCCCTGGTGACCTCATCAGGGAAGAGATTGAGCTCATTGAGCACATCGTAAATTCGATCGGCACC
This sequence comes from Bacteroidota bacterium, assembly GCA_018825925.1. Classification (GTDB taxonomy): domain Bacteria; phylum Bacteroidota; class Bacteroidia; order Flavobacteriales_D; family Crocinitomicaceae; genus UBA2040. Next base: position 8,170 of record JAHKAT010000022.1, read on the forward strand.
AAATGAAATTCCAACACCCGACATTCCTTTCATTCCAAAAAGTCCTGTTAAATCATCGTAACGACCACCGCCGCAAATACTCCCCATTTTAACACCATCAGCCTTCACTTCGAAGATAGCACCTGTATAGTAATTCAAACCTCTGGCCAAGGTTACCTCAAATTGTAGTTTCGCTTTTCGAAGACCTAGAATATTGGTTTTATTCAACACAAATTCTAATTCATCCAAGCCTTCTTGACCAACAATGGAGTCTGAAAGATAATTTCTTAATAGATTTATTTTTTCAGTATTACTCCCAGACAAACCAAACAAAGGAGTTAATTTTTCGATGGAAGCGTCTGAAAATTCTTTCGATTTCAATTCGTTCACTACACCATCTTCTCCAATTTTATCTAGTTTATCTATAGCAACTGTCATTTCAACAATACGATTTTTTTCGCCACACACTTCGGCTATACCTGTCAAAATCTTGCGGTTATTAATTTGAATCGTAAAGCCAGGCAAACCTAATTCTGTCAGTGAAGCGTCGAAAAGTTGAACCAAATCCACCTCATGCATCAAAGAATCAGAGCCAACAACATCAGCATCACACTGGGTAAACTCTTGATAACGTCCATGTTGAGGTCTATCAGCTCGCCAAACAGGTTGAATTTGAAATCTTTTGAATGGAAAAGTAAGTTCGTTTTGGTGTTGTACAACGAATCGGGCAAAGGGCACTGTCAAATCGTAGCGCAATGCTTTTTCCGACAATGAGTTTGCAAAACGCGGCAAATTCCCATCTTCCAAGGCTTGGAGATCTGCCTTTTTCATTTTGTCTCCCGAATTAAGCACTCTAAAGATCAAACGATCACCCTCTTCGCCATATTTACCCATTAAGGTAGACGACAACTCGAAAGAAGGAGTTTCAATGGGCAAAAATCCATAGAGTTTGAAATTCTTTTTTAGAATCGAGAACAAATATTCGCGTTTGGCAACATCCTGTGGTAAAAAATCTCTAGTTCCTTTTGGAATCGCTGGTTTTTGAGACATGTTTAAATTTTGATGGGCAAAGATAAGGATTCAAAATAGAAGACGGAATCAATAAAAGGGCCATCCTAAATTTTATCATTAAAAAATTCGATAAAAAAAAGTTGTCGTTTCAATAACTATTTTAATTTTGCTTTAAATTAATTAACTAACAAGATGAAAAAACTAGCATTTTTAGCAGTAGTTGCATTGCTTTTCGTAGCATGTAGCAAAGAACAAAGACAAAGTCGTAAGATGGATGGTGACTGGCAATTAGAAACGTATGACGGTCAAGCACCAGCATCTGGTGAATCAGAATCAATTTCTTTTTCAAAAGAGAAAAATGGTGCAGGAGAAGGAACTTTTACATCTACGAATGATGGACAATCTTACTCTCAAAAATTTACTTACCAAATTGTTGATGACAAAATCACCATTGCAATTAATGAAGATGGTTTTTCTTACGGTGTTATTTTAACCATTAAAGAATTGAAAAGAAAAGATTTAACTTTGGTTGATCCAGAAGGAAAAATTTCTGTTTATTCAAAGAAATAAGCAATTCAATTGCTAAGAAAATCCTGATTCGTCAGGATTTTTTTTTGTCCAAACTTTAAGTTTTCTATCTGATTTGTCTTCTTAAATAAAGATTGTTCTTAATATTACTATTTAACGA
>JAHKAT010000283.1 GCA_018825925.1 Bacteroidota bacterium
AAACAATAGCCCAGCACGCCAACTTTTTAAAAAAGAAAGGTTACTATTACGGCGAGGCCTCTGGATCGATTAATTACAAAAAGAACAAACGAGCCATAGTGACTTACAAGCTAGTTTCAGGCGAACGTTATTACATTGATAGTGTATATGTTTTAGGAAATAATGACCCGATCAATCGGGCGTATATAGCAAAAGTCGGACTCGGGGAAATCAGTAGCCTAAAAGGTCAGCCGTTTGATAGAGATGTTTTGGAAAATCACAGAACGGTAACTTCAAAAAATTTCAGAGATGATGCTGTTTACGGTTTTAGTCCCTCGTTAATAAACTTTATTGTTGACACCACTATCGGTGATATGAAGGTTTCTATCGGTGTTCAGATTTTTGATCGCGTGAAAATGTCTGAAAACATGAGAGATACCTTGGCCGTTATTCCTTTGAAAACGACCTATGTAAGGAATGTATATTTTCACATTTCAGATACCTCGATGCTGGAAAGGCCTTTTAATGAAATTATTGCAAAATTGGGACTTCAACCTTTTAAAGGGCAATTTTTACAAACCACAGATACTTTAGATTTTGATGAGATCATTGATAAAAAGACCGGTCAGTTGGATCCTGAAAGGCATGCTACTTTTTTATACAATGGCGAACTGTTCGTTCGACCAGAAATCATAGAAAGTCAAAACTATTTAGAGGAAACCAATATTTATAAAGAATATTACATTGATAGAACCTATTCCAGGTTGCTTCAGTTGGGTCTTTTTCAAGTAATAAAACCAGAAATTATTGAAGTTGAAGATTCAAATTACATTGACGTTCATTATTATTTAACCCCCAGTAAACAGCAGAGTTTTGGTATTGAACCGCGAGCTACTAATTCCAACGGGTTTCTTGGGTTATCGGCATCGATTAATTACACGAACAAAAATCTTTTTAGGGGGGCACAAAGGTTAACGCTTACGTTTAGAGGTGGTTTTGAATCTCAACCACCGGTATTTGATCCGAATGAAGAAGAGAAGCTAATTGAAAACAATAGTACGAGTTTCAATACTTTTGACATTGGTCCTAGTTTTCAATTGGATTTACCAGGTTTGTTTCCAACGAGTTTAACGGCTTTGAGCAAGCGGCATAGGCCTAAAACAGTAATTTCAGGGGCCTATAATTTCCAGCAGCGGTCGGAATATACACGAAACACATTCCAGGCCAATTATTTATGGAAAATGTACGTTTTAAAAACCCAAGTTTTTCAATATGGTCTCCCTTTAATTTCTGTTTTGAAGTATGTAAATATTAAAAAGGCAGCTTTCTTTGATGCCCAAATCAATCTGTTTAATGATCTCTTTCTAAGAAATGCATATTCAGATCAGTTGATTTGGCAGGATTGGAAGTTTATTTTTGAATACAACAATAAGGACAAGGATTTTAAGAAAACAAAATTTCAAGCATACTACAATGGAAGTTTTGATCCGGCTGGAAATTTCATTAGTTTATTTCAAGCCATACAGGATACGAATGGATTGGGCCAATATCAAATTTTTGGTGTTCCTTATTCTCGTTTTGTGCGAATTGACAACGATGTAATTTTTTCTTATCCCATCACAAAAAAATCGAGTTTACATTTTAGAAATATGAGTGGAGTAGGTATCACTACTGGGAATAAGGGAACCTCTTTGCCTTTTGATTACAGCTTTTTTGGCGGTGGTTCGAATGATAATCGTGGATGGAGAGCAAGAACATTGGGTCCAGGGACTTATGCGTACTGGCTTGATACCAATCGAACATTAACACAAATTGGTGATGTTCGCATGTCGTCGAGTTTGGAATACCGTCGCTCTTTAGGGAATACTCTTAAAATGGCAGTATTTATGGATGCTGGAAACATTTGGACCACTAAATTTGACAACAATCGTCCAGGAAGTCAGTTGACTAAAGATTGGTTAAGTCAATTAGCATACTCTGGAGGTGTTGGTTTGCGTTTTGACCTTGATTTCTTTGTGGTGCGTTTAGACATGGGATTCCCTTTAAACAATCCATCTTTACCAGAAGGGTCTCGTTGGATCTGGCAATCTCGTCAACCCTATCAACAAGCTTTGTTTGATGAATTCGGAGAAGAAGAGTTAACAAGACTTAGAAATCTCAATAAAATTCCTTCTCCTTTCGTTCCTCAATTTCATTTTGGTATAGGATATCCTTTCTAAACTAAAATGGTTAATCTTCAATTATTTTAAGATTTGCGAATCTCAATAAAACGGTTTTTGATCCATTCTTAGGAAAGAAGATGGTGGCCTTTTTATCGTTTCCTGTTCCTTCAATGCCTGTTACTTTTCCTTTTCCAAATCGATCATGCTCAACATTATAGCCAACTTTAAGATCTAAGTTTGACGAACCACCATTGCTTGGTTTTGATGAATTGGACGCGCTCGCATCGCTTGGTGCTAAGGGTTTGAGATTACTCATTGGTCGGTTTAATCCTCCCGAAAAATTCCTGTCAAATCCTGAAGAGTTTAATGAGCGACCGCCAGGACGAGCAACACTCTCAAATTGTAAATATTGTTCATCAACCTCGGTAATAAAGCGAGATGGTTCGGAAGACGTTAGTTGGCCAAAGATGAACCTTGAGGTGGCGTAGGACAATGTACAAGTTGTTTTAGCTCGGGTTACTGCCACATAAAACAAACGTCTTTCTTCCTCTAATTCTGATCGAGTATTCAATACCATTTGTGAAGGGAAAAGGTTTTCTTCCATTCCTACCAAATAAACGTGCGGATACTCCAATCCTTTGCTGGAGTGAATAGTCATTAAGGTAACGTAGTTTTTATCGTCGGTGGCCTGGTCTGCATCGGTTAGCAAAGCTACGTCCATTAAAAAGTCGGGCAAATAGTGATTTCCACTTTCTGCTTGGGAGACGGTGAACTCCTTAATACCAGAAAGGAGTTGTTCAATGTTCTGATATCTTTCAACCTCTTCAACACCTTTGTCTTTTTCTGAATAAAGTTCCTTAAGAATTCCAGACGACCGAGCAATGGTTTGTGCCATATCATAGGCGTTTAATTTGCCTAATTCTGCTTGAAAACTTTTCATCATCGTAACAAACTGACCAATTTTATTCCAAGCGCCTGCGGGTAATGGAACATTGTAATGCGTTGGATCTGAAACGATATCCCAAATAGAAGTTCCATGTTGATTGGCACCAATTATTATATTATCGATAGTTGTTTTTCCAATCCCACGCTTAGGGTAGTTGATAATGCGTTTTAAAGCTTCTTCATCTTTCGGGTTGGTTGCTAACCTGAAATAAGCCAAAAGGTCCTTAATTTCTTTTCTTTGATAAAAGGACAAGCCACCAAAAATTTTGTACGGAATATTTAATTTCCGAAGGGATTCCTCGAAAGACCTCGACTGTTTGTTGGTTCTATATAAAATCGCAAAATCACTAAAATCTAGTCCTTCATTTTGACTTAAGTCATAAATTTTGTTGACAATGACTTTTCCTTCCTCATTGTCCGTCATAGCGCGTATCACGTTGATTTTTTTCCCATCAACATTGTCTGTCCAAACCTTTTTTTCAATTTGATCTTGATTTCTTCGAATAACGCTATTGGCTGCTTCAACAATGTTTTTGGTCGATCTATAGTTTTGTTCTAGTTTATAGAGTTTATAATCTGGATAATCTCTCCTGAAGTTTAAAATATTCTGAATGTTTGCACCTCTAAATGAATAAATACTTTGCGCATCATCACCCACGACACAAATATTTTCAAAAACAGCGGCTAATTTTTTTACAATTAGATATTGTGCGTAATTGGTATCCTGATACTCATCCACGAGGATATACTTGAATTTATGCTGGTAATGTGCTAAAACATCAGGATGGTCGCGCAATAACACATTGGTTTGGTACAATAAATCATCAAAATCCATTGCTCCAGCTTTGAAACAACGGTCTGCATAAAGCTTGTATAATCGAGCTGTTTCTGGTCGACGAGCCTGTTGATCTTCGAGTAGAATCTCGGAGTTGGCTGCGTAGGACTCGGGGGAAACCAAACTGTTTTTTGCTGAGGATATACGACCCATTACAGCGGCAGGTTTGTATACTTTGTCGTCTAAATTTTGTTCTTTAATGATAGCTTTCAGTAGACTTCGTGCATCTTGGGTATCGTAGATTGTAAAATTAGAAGGATAGCCCAATCGGTTTGAATTGTATCTTAAAATTCTGGAAAAAACGGAGTGAAAGGTTCCCATTGTAATATTCTTGGATTCACTTTCACCGACGATTGAACCAATTCGTTCCTTCATTTCACGTGCCGCCTTGTTGGTAAAGGTAAGAGCCATCACTTCAAAAGGGTCCACGCCGTGCTCCATCATATAGGCAATTCGGTAGGTGAGAACCCTCGTTTTTCCGGATCCTGCACCGGCAATAACCATGCTAGGACCGGTAATGTGTTGAACAGCCTCTGATTGACTGGGATTTAATTCTGAAATGTAACTCATTAAATTTAGCATGAAGGGTAAAAAAAATCGCGCATTGCAAAAATAGCGACCGTGTTAAAAAAAGTAAGACTTAAGTTAATCAAATTTTAATGATTTACGAACAATTCAAAGAAGAGAATTCGAGCCTCCTGCTTTAAGTTTTTTATTAAATTTGCATCCCAATATTTCAGAAAAACCAAATAGATGTCACATAATATAAAAGCAGGAGTAGCGACAGGCGATGAAGTTCAAGCGATTTTCAGATATGCCAAAGAAAAAGGTTTTGCCCTTCCTGCGATAAATGTAACCAATACGAGTACTGTAAATGCAGTAATGGAGGCAGCTGGTAAACTAGGCTCTCCGGTAATTATTCAGTTTTCAAATGGTGGTGCTCATTATTTTGCAGGCAAAGGCTTGAAAAATGACAATGAAAGCGCAGCGATAGCCGGTGGAATTAGCGGCGCGAAGCATGTTCATGCAATGGCAGAACTTTATGGGGCAACGGTTATTTTACACACAGATCATTGTGCTAAAAAGCTTTTACCTTGGATTGATGGTTTGTTAGAAGCAGGTGAAGAGTTTTTTAAGCAATATGGAAAACCTTTGTACTCTTCCCACATGATTGATTTGTCTGAAGAACCAATTGAGGAGAATATTGAGATTTGTAAAAGGTATCTAGAGAGAATGTCAAAAATTGGCATGACGCTAGAAATTGAATTGGGAATAACAGGCGGTGAAGAGGATGGTGTTGATAATTCACATGTAGATAGCTCTAAACTCTACACCCAGCCAGAAGAGGTAGCCTATGCTTATGAAGAATTGATGAAAGTTAGTCCCTCTTTTACGATTGCGGCGGCATTTGGAAATGTTCATGGTGTATATAAGCCTGGTAATGTGAAATTAACACCGAAAATTTTGGACAATTCTCAAAAATATGTTCAAACAAAATATGCTACAATAGCAAACCCAATTGACTTTGTTTTTCACGGAGGTTCTGGTTCTACTTTAGAAGAAATCAGAGAAGCCATCGGTTACGGAGTTATAAAAATGAATATCGATACTGATTTGCAATTTGCATTTACAGAAGGGGTTAGAGATTATGTGGTAAAAAATGTTGACTATTTAAAAACACAAATTGGAAATCCGGAAGGGGATGACCAACCAAATAAAAAATATTACGATCCGAGAAAATGGATGCGCGACGGGGAGGTTACTTTTATGAACCGTTTGGAGTCTGCATTTGCAGATTTAAACAATGTAGGAACGTTACGTAAGTAATTTTTCATTAATTTGAACTAAAGAAATAATCATGAGTTGGTTTCAACGAAGAAAAGAAGGAATAACCACGTCGACAAAGGAGAAAAAAGAATCTCCTGAAGGTTTGTGGCAAAAGTGTTCGAACTGTAAAACTTTATTTACAGCCGAAGATCTAGTTAAAAATGCATGGGTTTGTGATCGATGTAATCACCACGAAAGAATTGGGTCCGAACAATATTTTGCTATTTTATTCGACGACGGAGAATATAAAGAATTGGATGCCAAATTAACGAGTGGAGATCCATTGAAATTTGAAGACACCAAGAAGTATACAGATCGAATTAAAAACACTCAAAAAGCGACTGGCTTGATGGATGCTATAAGAACTGGGTTTGGAAAGCTAAACGGAGAGAGCATAGTAATTTGTTGTATGGATTTTTCTTTCATCGGTGGTTCTATGGGGTCAGTAATGGGAGAAAAAATGGCACGTGGGATTGACCATGCTATCAAAACTAAATCACCGTTTATGATCATTTCAAAATCCGGTGGTGCTCGAATGATGGAAGCGGGCTATTCATTAATGCAAATGGCAAAAGTATCTGGTAAACTTGGTCAGCTGGCTGAGGCAAAACTTCCTTATATTTCATTTTTGACCGATCCGACAACTGGCGGTGTTACGGCATCTTTTGCGATGTTGGGTGATCTTAATATTGCTGAACCAGGTGCATTAATTGGTTTTGCAGGTCCTCGTGTGGTGCGTGAAACAATAGGTCGTGAATTGCCAGATGGTTTTCAAACTTCAGAGTTTGTTTTGGAACACGGTTTCTTGGATTACATAATAGAACGTCAACAATTGAAAGAAACAATAGCTTTAAGTCTGCGCATGTTTAAAGCGGACTAATTAAAGCAACAGATATTTTATTATAATCAGAAAAATCGGGTCATAGATCCGATTTTTTTTTACCCATTCTTTTGAGATAAACAGCCCATTCTTTAATAATAGCATAAAAAAAATGAGCCATTCGGCTCATTTTAAAAAAGGGGTGTTCATTATTTTTAAAATGTAGCAAAATGGAATTCTGCTACTTCTTAATTTTTAGTTTGTTCTTCCTGGATAAACTTCTAATGCTTTTTTTAGAATCTCAATTGATCGAGTAAGTGAATCCTTGTGCAAAACGTATGCTAAACGGGCTTCTTGTTTCCCAGCTCCTGGCGTTGAATAAAAGCCATTTGCAGGCGCCATCATTACTGTATCACCCTCAAAATCAAATTCTTCGAGCAACCATTGACAAAATTTTTCAGCGTCGTCAACAGGAAACTTAGCAACACAATAAAATGCACCTCTAGGCATAGGACAAAATACACCAGGAAGCTTATTCAGCCCATTTACAAGTATGTTTCGTCTTTCAACATATTCAGCCACTACATCATCAAAGTAGCTTTGTGGAGTATTGAGTGCAGCTTCGGCAGCAATTTGGTCAATTGTTGGTGGTGATAATCGAGCTTGACCGAATTTTAGTACAGCAGCGAGTACCTCTTTGTTTTTCGAAACCAATGCTCCAATTCGAGCTCCACACATCGAGTATCGCTTTGAAACGGAATCAATCATGATTACATTTTCCTCAATGCCTTTTAAATTCATGACAGAAAATGGAACTGCACCATCATAGCAAAACTCTCTGTATACTTCATCAGCGAATAAAAACAAGTCGTGATTTTTGACAATTGTACTAAGTTTTTCTAATTCAGCCTTGGAATACAAGTAGCCTGTTGGGTTTCCTGGGTTACAGATTACAATGGCTTTTGTTCTAGAACTTATTTTGTTCTCAATTTCTTCTATTGGAGGCAAGGCAAAGCCAGATTCGATACTTGATCCAACAGGAATCACGGTCAAACCCGCTGTGACAGCAAAAGCATTGTAATTGGCATAAAAAGGTTCAGGAATAATAATTTCATCACCAGGATTACAAGTCGCCAGAAATCCAAAAATTAAAGCTTCAGAACCACCAGTGGTAACTATAATTTCTTCGTGAGTAACATGAATATCACTCTTCGCGTAACTATCTGCCAATTTTCTACGGTAACTTTCAAAACCGGCTGAATGGCTGTATTCTAAGACATGTCCATCAAAAATTTTAATAGCTTCTAAAGCACTATCAGGAGTTGAAATATCTGGTTGACCAATATTTAAGTGGAAAACACGTTTTCCTGAGTTAAATGCTTTTTCAGCAAAAGGAACTAACTTTCGAATCGGTGAAGAAGGCATTTCAACGCCTTTGTGTGATATTTTTGGCATATTTGTCTTGTTTAAAGCGGGTAAAAATAAATAGAAACTTCCAAATAGCGAACTACTTATGAAAGAGCTTCAATTGCATTTATTAACTATACTGTTTTTTATTGCTTTTTCGTGCAGCGAAAACAAGTCGGATCTAAATCAAAATACTGGTGATGAGATAATTGTGAAAGGCAAAAGAGATTTCCTTGACAAGTCAAATCGTGCAATGACCAAAGAACAATTATTGTCCATTAAGAATTTGGTAGATGTCCAATTGCTAAATGCTGATATAAAGGTGGACCTTAAGTATGCTACGAAAGATAATTTTGTGGGTAAAATTTTATACGATACTTTAAGAAAAGCATACTTGCAAAAGGATGTAGCTGAAAGATTGGCAGCCTGTCAAGACTTTTTAACGCGACTCAAACCAGAGTATACCTTATTAATATATGACGCAATGCGACCGCGAAAGGTGCAAGAAATAATGTGGAACGCTTTAGATACAATTCCAAGCCAACAGCGTGGTAAGTTTGTCTCTAATCCAAGGCAAGGAAGCGTACATAATTATGGCGCAGCTGTGGATGTTACGATCTGTGATCCGAAAGGAAATCCTTTAGATATGGGCGCGAAATACGATGAAATTGGAAAAATAGCCTATCCAAGTATGGAAAATCAATTTTTAAAATCAGGGCAGTTGACTCAAAATCAGATCGATAATCGAGTACTTTTGAGAAAAATTATGAGGCGGGGAAAATTTATAAATATTCCTACTGAATGGTGGCATTTTAATGCCTATCCTAGAATTGTTGTGAAAAGAAAATACACAATTATTGAGTAAACAAATGAACTATTTCATGAAGTCAATTTGTGGGTCGAGAGGTTTTACGAAATGATATCCTTTTGCCACATATCCGGCATTCATGTAAAATTTGTGCGCCGCAAAATTGGTGACAAAAGCGTCTAAAACCATTACGCGACAATTATTTTCCTTCGCTTTATTTTCAAGATAATCTTGTATGAGTTTACCTGCACCTTTCCCTCGATATTCTTTTTTGATAATTACATTGTCCAATTCCAGAATGCGACCTATCCAAACCTTGGTGTGCAACCAATATCCCGAGATACCAACGCAATCTTCGCCTTCAAATACACCTACTTGAGCATAACGAAATGGCACCATTTCTTCTAAACGATTGGCGTATTCGGCTGAAGTCAAGTTGGGATACATTTCGTTTAACAGAGCAAGATGTGGCAGCATTTCCTCTATCTTAGTTAGTTCCTTTAGAATCATTTGTCAAGTAGGTTTTCATTGAATAACTCTAGTATTCTTCTGTATTCATCTGTCCAAGAATAACTTTTCACAAAGCCGTGTGCCTCTACAGGATAAATGGCCAAATCCCAATTCGTTTTGCCCAGTTCTATAAAGCGTTGACTCAAACGCACAACATCTTGAAATTGAACATTGTCATCGACCATTCCATGAAGCATCAATAATGGTTTTTGTAAATTCTCTGCAAAATAAATAGGGGAGGAACGACGGTATGCATCTGGGTCGGTCGTCGGATAATTTAAAATATTGCTGGTATACTCATGATTGTAATGCGCCCAGTCTGTTACGGATCGCAGAGCTGCCCCACAGGCAAACTCATTTGGTTTTGTCAACAAGGCCATTAAAGTGATGAAACCACCGTATGAACCTCCGTAAATACCAATTTTATTGGAATCTATACCAAGGTTTTGAAGTAAAAAGTTTTTACCACTTAAT
>JAHKAT010000284.1 GCA_018825925.1 Bacteroidota bacterium
ACTCTAAAGATGCCGTTACGCTTAAAAAATGGAAAATTCAAGCTGAGGAACTTCGTAAAATGTCGCACCAATACAAAAGAAATTTCGGTAAAGATGAGCGAGACCAACGAAATTTATTGAGAAAAGAGGTTCAACGAATCAGAAAAGATATACGAGATTTTTGCAATCAAGTAGAAACAAGCTGGATTGAAAAGGCCCACGTGATATTGGGAACTCCAGTTGGTATTGCTGATTTAAATTTAGATTATTTTCACTTTGATCATTTGATTATTGACGAAGGATCTCAACTTTTAGAACCGCTTTTTTGGGGAATTCTCCCATTCGCGAAACAAGTTGTAATTGCCGGTGACCCTTTTCAACTTCCTCCTACCCTGCTTTCACAAAATGCTCAAAAGGGGGCTCTTGGTCTTTCTATTATGGAAAGAGCTTTTAAAAATAAGGTGGATCATTCATTGCTAAATATTCAATACCGAATGCCACCTGAGCTAATCCATTTTTCTAACAAGGAATTTTATGACAATCAGTTAATCTCGCATATAGAAAGCTCTGAAGGTGCACTTTGCTTTTATGATACCACAGGAACAGAAGCCGAAGAACAAGCCGGTGAATCAGGAAGTTTGTGCAACCCTATAGAGGTAGAATTTATCGCAAAGATTATTCAAAATTTAAATCTCCACTCAATTAGCACAACTATAATATCACCTTATTCTGCACAGGTTGACTTATTAAAATCGCAGTTTCCTGATTTTAAAATATCTACTATTGACAGTTTTCAAGGTCAGGAAAATGACGTGATTATATTTTCAACAGTCCGTTCTAATTCAGATGGAAACTTAGGATTCTTAAAAGATTATCGTAGAATGAATGTTGGGTTGACTCGGGCAAAGAAAAAAATGATCGTCATAGGTGACTCAGCAACCTTGGGCTCCGATTTATTCTTTACCCGATTTATGGAGAATGTTGAACAACTGAATGGATATCATTCCTGTTATGAATTGATATAAATTTAAAGAATGAAAATTTTTATTAATATATTCGCGGCATAACATTCAACTTGAAAAAAAACAAAATGAAATCTAATCTATTATTCCTTTGCTTCACTCTTTTTGTGGGTAGCAGCTTTTGCCAATCGATCAACATGGAGTTTTCAACACCCAAAAAAGTTAACCCCAAGAAAGAAGGTACAGTATCACAGTTTATCGGCGGGTCAAATGACCTCATTTTCACAATCAATAAAAATATAGGAATCCGAACAAAAGAAAAATTCACCTATTTAGTTGGTACTGACAAAAAAACACTGAAAGAAGTAATCAGAACCCCTCTGTATGGAAAAGGCACACCCCGCTCTGTTTATTTAAAAAAGGCAAAATTGGTCAAATCATATGCTAACAAAGAAGGTGTAGTTTTAATTTGGGCTTTTAAAGAATCTAAAACATCCGATGTTTATAAGGCAGAGGTATTAGATAAAAAATTAAAACCAGTAGGTAAACTGAAAGAATTACTAAACACTGAATCAATAACAAAAAAAGACCGTAAGGCTGAAGTTATTGCGGTAGAAGCTATTCAAAGTAAATCTAATAAGGAGGATTTTAGTTTAATTTATGAAGTGTCATTTGGAGAAGGTAAAGCCATTCAAATGGGTTACGTGAAGTTCGATTCAAGAATGGATAAAGTAATGACAGGTAAGGTTGAATTACCAGTTCAACAACTTAACAAAAGAGCTCCTTCTTCATTAACAGGTTTTTATTTTTTCTCAAATGACGGTTTTATTTTTTCAAAACACTTTGTATTGGTTGACGACGAAAAATCGAAAAAATTCTGGAAAACTGGAAAAACGAAAGTGGTACTAAACAGAATTGAGCCAGAGTCCGATCAAATTACTGAAATTAATATTGAACACCCTAAAATGTCATTAACTGATATAAGTTTTGCTTCAAACTCTAAAAAATCAATCATTTTTGGTTTATTTAAAGATCCTGATTTATATGATGGTGCTTCTGCTAATGATGGAACATTTATGGTTTCATTTAATGAAAGAAGCAAAGAAGTTGATGATTTCAAGTTCTCTTATTTCACCAAAGAACAAATGGACGTGATTTATCACAGAAAAGAGCTAACTGGAAGAAGTAAAAAGAAAGCCGATAAAAAAGCTGCCAAAGCGGGCGCAGAATCTGACGGTAAAATGGAAACTGTTGATGGAAGTTTAGTAATTGAGTATGCTGATCTTGATGAGAATGGTGAACTGTTTTTTGCTGCTTCATTCATGTATAATTATGTTGTTCAAGTATGTACAACTAGTTCGACTGGAGCACAGTCTTGTTACGACAAGCCTTATTGTAGTAGACAAGATATTAATGGAGTAAAATTGGATAAAGAGGGCAATATATTGTTCGCAGAAAATATACGCAGAAGCTGTGTTTATCCAGGTTGGAACGTGTACGATGTAAACATCTTAAAGAAAGACTCTAAATACTTCGCTTTTTATGGCTCTGGAATTGTATCGAACAAGGAAGGTGGTAGAGATAAAAAGAAAGAAAAAGAACTGAAGAAAAAAGAAAAAAAGGAAGGTCTTTCAACTATGTTCTACGCAAGCTTCGATTCTAAGGAAGCTACTGCTGAATCAAAAGTTTATGAAATTAAACAAACGAGTACCAAGAAAAAGGAAAAGAAGTCAATGAACAATTTAAATGTTGCTATTATTGACAATGAAATATATTCCTACAACACGGTTTCGAGTTTAAGTCCTATAAAAGCACCTATCGCTTTTACATCATGTTTATTAATCTTTCCAATTTATTATGTGGCTCTAACTCCTCGTAGTTATTTGGATTATTACGGTACTATGGTTCGAGTGACAGGAAAATAATAAAAACTTTAAATACTTCATTACACAAAAGCCCTTTAATAAAGGGCTTTTGTGCTTTAACAATCTTCTATAATCCTTCTAAATCATACCTAGAATCTATTTTATCCCCTTTTCAAAAATAACTGAAAGGACATGGGTGCACTGGCGATTTCTAAATCAAAAAATCCGATTCAACGAACACAAACGCTATGACCTGTTGAAGCCAACAGTAGAACATTTGAGGTAGGATTAAGTTATTTGGTGCAGAAATGGATGCTTCCACAAAAGACCAAAAGGCTCGTATCAATAAATAGCCTACCAGCAACTAAATCCATGACAAAGGGTGGATTCACCTAGATGCGTCCATTTTAATCTCTGAGAGCAATCCTTTGTGTGCCAATTTTGTTGTTTTAAGAAAACTTATTGCCTAAAATTGAATTAAATAGGATTGTCTTAAAAATTTGGCAAAAAAAAATCGGAAGTAAACTTCCGATTTTTTGTGTCTGTAAAACACTAAATATTTTGCTAACTGTAATTTTTTATTAGAAAGTTGGACAGTCAATCGTTCTAAATGAAGCTGGTTTCTTTCTACAAGCAACTAAGATTGCTAAAGAAACTTCATGTGAACCACCTGACACACCATTATTCAATTTAGAAACGGTAACATCATACGAGTAACCCAATCTGAAACGATCTGTAGCCAATCCCAATGTTAGGATAAACGCATCTCTATTTCTAAAGTAAGCTCCTGTTGTAAAGTTTCCATATTTGATATACGAACCAATGTTCAACTGTTGAAATCCTTGTTGGTAAGAATATAAAACAGACGGCATGATCGTAGTTTGATTCTTGTACTTAGAACGTCCACCTAAAGGAATATTTGCTGAAGCGTGACCAGTAAAACGCATTGGCAATTTAGATTCACCTACGATTACAGATTCATTTGGAGTGTTCAAGTGATTTGCCGCAAATCCGATATTAAAGTTTTTATTGTAAACAACAGTACCTGCAGATGCATCAAAGAAACCTTTTGAACCTCCACGTTGTACATCACCTGTTTGGTAAATAAATCCACGACGAGGGTCTATTTGATCACCGAACGTCAATTTATCCCAATCCAAATACTTTTGAGCCCATGTCGCCTTTGCACCAAACAAAGCCGTCCATTTACGTCCCAAACGCAAGTGATACGAATAGACCAATGAACCCGTAGTGGTATTCAATACTTTAGCTTGAACATCGTTCACCAAGATAACACCAAATCCACCGGAGATATTGTCAAAAAACTGATCGTAGGCAGCAGCGTAACTTACGTAGCTACTACTTAAGCTTGGCCATTGATTACGATAATTGAGTGCAAATCGCGGACAACCATGCGTTCCTGCTAATGCAGGGTTCAAATAAATAGGGTTGGAGTAGAATTGAGTAAATTCTAGATCTTGAGCCATGGCAGAACCAGCGCCCCCAACCAACAGGATAGATAAAAGTAACTTTTTCATTTTACTATTACAGTTTTAGCATTCTTTGACCATTTCGGTCATTTTTAATCAAAATTCTTAAAATCGCTTGGTGAGACAAGATTTGCTTTCCGAGCAAGGCAGACGTGGTTACATCAGCATTGTAGGTCAACATAAATCTATTGGTCTTCATTCCAATTGATCCGGCATAATCACCTATTGAAGAATACGCTCCTCCAAGTGTAAGTTTTTTATACCTGAAAATTGTGCCGGCCCAAATTTCAGATAATTTTTCGGTTTTTTGATACAATACGTACGGCGAAATTGAAATATTTTTATTTCTAGACACATAATCCGTTCCAATCGTAGTGGTTACGTGTATTGAAGAATTATTTTTTTCTCCCAAAGAAGACAAACTATAGACATTATTATAGTGTTTTGCTAAATTATCGATCTGAGCACCGACAAAAAACCATTTAGAATTGGCAAGTAATCCCAATCCTACATCTTGATACCATAAATTATTGCTTGTCGTTTGATCTTCGGGTAAAAGAAATGTTCGTACAGCTCCTCTATCAAGTTCTACATTATCACCATAACTAAGGTTGTTTCTGGTCAAAGACTTATTTCCTATTTTCAAACGAACCGCTGGTTCCAAGACCCAATTCTTAGAAATGCCGATTTTAGGTGAATAGGTAAGTGCTACTTGCCCCAGATTATATTGTCCTTTGTCATAATAAGAATGATCCATTTGCACCCCTAAACCTCCTCTTAAGGAACGCACGTAGGTGTCAAATGAAAGAGTGCTCATGATTTGTTGATTCGTTTCACCTAACCATTGTGCTCTATTATTTGCTATAACTCGCGGACCCATTTGATCTCCAGCCGCAGCGAAATTTGCATCAAGGCTCATCATCTTAGGCGTATGGAAATACTGATCTTTAGAATTATACAGAGCTACAGGATTGTCTGTCATTCGCTCCAGTTTTCTCATAAAACCACGAAACTGACTGCTAAATGATTTACTGGAATGGCTTGTCGTTCTGACTTCTTTAGGTTTCCCAACAAAGGCTGAAACTGATTCTTCCTCACCCACTCTTGCCACATTTTCCGCCTTTTTAAAGCCTAATGTTCCAACAAAAACCTCCCCTTTATATGGTTTAGGTAATTCTGTCTTTTTAATGTCTGTTGAGTTGTTTTCTAAGTTGTATTTAATTTGCGCCACAATTGGAGCTTCTTCTGCTTTTAATTGATCTACTGCAGTAGCCGGTATCAATTGCTTTTCCTCTTTCGATGAATTCAATATATCTAATTTGCCTTCAGCCACCGAGTTCTCTTGAACCGGATTTAATTTCTTTTCTTGAAAAATACTTTTTGTAACCGACTCGTTTAATTTAATCTCGTCTGTTTGTGTCTGCTGAACTTTGGAAGTACTTGTCAAAGTAGTCTCTTGTTGTTTTTCCTTTTCGAATCCATTTTTTGAATTTACTAAAGAATTAAACTCTTTTAAATTTTGGGCCGAATTATCCAGATTTTGGCTTTTTTCAATCGTTTCTAATGCCAATACTGATTTTGATTCGGATACCTCTTTGTTTAATTGACCATATTCAATATCAAAAGTCTTAGCAACACTTTCTGGTTCACTTGAATAAGCAAACCAACCCGTGAATGTAAGCAAGGCTATCAAAGCAATAGCTGCAGTTGACACCCAAAACAAAGGGCGTTGCCAAAGTGCTTTTTGAAGCAATCGATTTACATGGGCATACTCCACTGGAGCTGATTCTAATTTCGCTTCAGACCAAGCTAATTGTTCTTCTAAATAAGCAGGATTTTGGATAAGAAATTGATCGAGTTGATCTTGTTGATCCTCAGACAACATACCTTCAACGGACTCAAAAAGCCATTGATCGATATTTTCTACTGAGGGATTATTTTTCATACCAGAGATCTTGAATCCTTTAATTGTTTTTTAATCTTATTCCGTGCTCGGAACAAATAAACTTTGACTTGCGATTCAGATATTTCGAGAATTTTCCCTATTTCTTCGTAGGAATACCCTTCAATATCTCGCAAAAGAATGATGCTTTTTTGAAGCGGTGGTAAGATACTTACTACTCTTTCTACCACTTCTTTTGATTCGAACCCTGCTCGCTCCGCTTGAGCCACTTCAGGTAAATTGTCCGTATCGTATGTCATTCTATTGCTCCGATTTCGGTAATTGATCATGGCATGATAAGCGGTGGTAAACATCCAGCTTTTTGCCTTTTCAAATTCTACCTTTTCTCGGTTCAACCACAGTTTTTCAAATACATCTTGTACAATATCATCAGCGTCATCCCTACTTTTTAAGAACTTCAAAGCGAAGCCAAATAAAGAATGGACGTGCTCTTTCACAGTGATATTGTATTCCCGGCGATTCAAATGTTACTTGCACGTTGATAGTTAAACAATCTGGTATATTTAAAAGTTACAGTTGGGTAATTTTTTTTTCAATGATTTTCCGCAAATATAATGAACTCATTGTATTTAAGCATTGGAACTCCTTGATTATCTAAATTCTACCCAAACAATTTTATCAATTATTTTTTTTCGTAATCCTTAATAAATAGAACATTGAGATTACAAGAACTATACAGTTTACAACGAAAAACATCACATAATAGTTACATACATTTATATTCATTATATTCGTATAACAAGAAATTATACAAAAATATGGCTGTAACTAGACTCTTTGATTTACCTTTTCACCAACTTGAAAACTATCCTCAAGTAGGTATGTTTGTGACTAAAGTTGAAGGCCATTGGCAAAAACTTTCCACCAATACTTTTGTTCAGCTAGCGGAAGCTAATGCTAGAGGTTTGGTAGGAATGGGTGTGCAACCAGGTGATAAAATTGGTTTAATCTCAACAAACCGTTATGAATGGAATGTTTTAGATATCGCTATTCAAATGGCAGGAGCTATTGGAGTTCCCCTTTATCCGAATATTTCTGAGAAGGATTACACCTATATTTTGAATGATGCAAACTTGAAGCACGTAGTGGTAGGCACTCAGGAACTAATGGATAAAATGAATTCAATTAAAGATTCTACTCCTTCAGTGTTATCCTGTTTTTCAATGGATGAAACCACTGGAGATCACTGGTCTAAAATTGCAGAGTATGGAAATCCTGAGTTACAAGCCGAAGTAGATAAGCGAAAGGCTGCAATCACTTCAGAGCAATTAGCCACTATAATTTATACTTCCGGAACCACTGGAAATCCAAAGGGTGTAATGCTTTCACACAACAATCTATTGTCAAACTCAATGGCTTGTGTTGAGGCTATACCGGCTGACAATAATTCTCGGGTGCTATCGTTTCTTCCAGTTTGTCACGTTTACGAGCGCATGTTGCATTATTTGTACATGTACCTCGGCTGCTCTATTCATTTTGCTGTCTCTATGGATACTATAGGTGAAAACATAAAAGAAGTGCAGCCGCAAGTCTTTACAGCAGTTCCTCGTTTGATTGAAAAAGTATTCGATAAAATCATGGCAAAAGGCGATGAATTGAGTGGTATAAAAAGAAAACTCTTTTTTTGGGCAGTTGAGCTAGCCGAAGAATACGAAATGACCGGAAAAAGTCTATGGTATGGTCTAAAACTAGGGATAGCTCGTCGTTTAATTTTCTCTAAGTGGCAAGAAGCACTTGGCGGTAATGTAAAAGCCATTGCATCAGGAAGCGCTGCGCTACAGCCACGTTTGGCTAGAATTTTCATGGCTGCTGGCATACCTGTGCTTGAAGGTTATGGTTTGTCTGAAACCTCACCTGTAGTTTCCGTGAATAGTTTTCAAAAAGGTATCGTTTTTGGCTCTGTTGGTGCTTTAATTGATGATGTTGAAGTAAAAATTGCAGAGGATGGAGAAATCTTGGTAAAGGGTCCAAATGTAATGTTAGGGTATTACAATCTTCCAGAAGAAACGGCAAAAGCTTTTGATGCGGAGGGTTGGTTTAAAACCGGCGATATAGGTGAAATGATCCAAGGCAAATATTTAAAAATAACAGATCGTAAAAAGGAAATTTTCAAAACCTCAGGTGGTAAATACATCATCCCGCAGGCCATGGAAAACAAATTCAAGGAATCTAGATTCATCGAACAAATCATTGTGATGGGTGAATCGCGTAAATATCCTTGTGCGTTAATTGTACCTAATTTTGCCTTTGTTAAGGAATGGGCTTTTCGGAAAAAAATCGATATCGGCTCGTCCAATGAAGAAATAATCGCAAACCAAAAAGTGAATGAGCGCATTCAAAAAGAGGTTACTATTTTTAATGAAGGCTTTGGTCAATGGGAGAAAATTAAAAAAATCTGTCTCCTACCTGCCGAATTTTCAATTGATGGTGGCGAATTAACACCAACATTAAAACTGAAAAGAAAGCAAATCAAAACGAAATATCAGGCTCAGTACGATTCTCTTTACGATCCTTCTGAATTGTAAACTAAATCGACCAGCGCGAAAGTGAACCGTCTTCTTGTTTCGCGAATAGGCCTTTTTCGTACATAAACTTTCCAGTAATGGCAATCATTGCAGCATTGTCTGTGCAGTATTCAAAACGAGGAATAAAGACATTCCAACCAAGGGATTCTTTACAATTTTCCATTTCTGCCCTCAAACCTGAATTTGCAGATACACCTCCGGCAATGGCAATATCCTTGATGCCATACTGCTCTGCTGCTATTTTTAATTTGCGCAATAAAATGGATAAAATAGTTGATTGAATCGAAGCACAAAGATCTGCTAAGTTTTCTTCAATAAAATTTTCGTTTTTCTTTGTTTCTTTTTGTAAAAAATACAAAATTGAAGTTTTCAAACCACTAAAACTGTAATTCAAACCTTCCACTTTAGGTTCTGTAAATTTAAAGGCAAAAGGATTCCCGTTTTTTGCATTTGCATCAACCAATGGACCTCCTGGATACGGAAAACCTAATAGTTTCGCCGCTTTATCAAAAGCCTCTCCTGCTGCATCGTCAATAGTCGTTCCAATCACCTCCATTTCTAGGTAATCCTTTACCAAAACGATTTGAGTATGTCCGCCTGAAACTGTCAGGCATATAAAGGGAAATGTTGGTTTGGCCTTATTGCCATCGTCTATAAAGTGAGCCAATACATGTCCGTGCATGTGATTAACATCCAGCATTGGAATATCTAAGGCTAACGCTAATCCTTTCGCAAAAGATGTACCGACCACCAAAGACCCCATTAATCCTGGTCCGCGCGTAAAAGCTATGGCATCCAAGTCTGATAATTGAATGTTTGCATTTTTTAACGCTAAATCAACGACGGGCACAATGTTTTTTTGATGTGCTCTACTTGCTAGCTCCGGCACTACTCCTCCATAGGCTTCATGTACCTTTTGACCTGCTATTACATTGGAAAGAATGGAACTATTTTTGATAATAGAAGCACCTGTATCATCGCAAGATGACTCAATTCCGAGAATAACTAAATTTTTATGCACCAACTTTGTTTAAATTTGTTCCAATAACATGACAAAATTAACTAAAATCATAACAAGCCTGCTCTCAATTGTCTTAGACGCAGTGTTGGTTGCGTTTGTGATTTTTGTCTTTGCCATACGAACTACAGAATTTCAAACATTTTTAGCGCAAAAAGCGACCGATTTTCTTTCTAAAGAACTAGGCACTGTAGTAAAAGTGGATCAAGTTGCCATTGTCTTTTTTGATCGCATAGCACTCAAAGGAGTCTACATTGAAGATCAAAACAAAGAAGTTTTAGCAGAACTTAATACCATCCTAATCAATTTAAATGCTTTTGATTTAGCGAAAAACAAAATCACTATTCAAAATATCCGCTTGACCGATGGGAACATTCATTTGCAGCGAGAAAAGATGAAAGGTGAATACAATTATGCCTTTTTAGTAGATTATTTTTCTAGCCCCAAAAGTACTACCAAACAAGAGCCGATTGCCCTAATTTTAAGAAAACTGACTCTTGAAAACATTGATTTTAGATACGATGATCAGCGAAAATCAATCAGTAAGTTTGGAATGGACTGGGATCATTTATACTTCCAAAATATTCAACTTATTGCCAATGACATAGATATCCTAAGCTCGAATATCTCAGCAAATATTATAAGTTTCTCGGCTCTTGAAAAATGCGGATTCAAATTAAATTCGTTTTCGAGTAAAGTCCTCGTGAATGATAGCGGTATCCATTTGCGGAAGTTTGATTTTTCAACTGATAAATCTGATGTTCATTTTTCCAAATTGAGCATGAACATGCACCAATTAAGTGATATTTATAGTTTCGTTGATAGCGTAAAATTCAACGCAGCCATTTTGCCTTCAAAAATATCACTGTTGGATGTATCGTACTTTGCTACTGCGCTTGAAGGAATGGACCAATTAGTGGAGTTACAGGGTCAGGTCAGCGATAATGTGAACCAATTGAAAATTTCAAATTTCGAATTAAAAACTGGAAATAAAACAAAACTCACGGGCAGTATACGATTGCCCAACTTTGATCAAATATCGAGTAATACATTTAGTGAGCGATTAAACTACGCCTATATTGATTTGGCAGATATCCAAGGCATAAAACTACCTATAGATCAAAAGAATAGATATTTGAATTTAGGTGAATTGGTCAATCGTTTTCAATATTTTGAAACTAAGAACCTTCGATTGGATGGATATTACAGCCAATTCGTGGTTTCTAGTAAAGAAATACATACCGGATTAGGAAGTGCAACAATTGGGAATGGCATTCTATTTACCGAAAACGCAAAATCTGATGGTTACTTGTTTTCCAAATCTGAATCCGATACGGCCGACGTTGGAATTAAGTTGTTTGACTTAGGAACCCTTTTAAATGATAAGAATTTCGGGAAATTAGACGGAACCTTTTTATTGAGCGGAGAGATTAAAGGAAATGGAACCGTAAACTTTGATGAAATCAAAGGAAAGGTAAATCGTTTTGATTATTTGGGTTATTCCTACCAAAACATCACTATTTTAAATTCAAGTTTGATAGACAATGTTTTAGAGGGAAAAATAGATATTGAAGATGATAATTTGAACCTGGTGTATGACGGAAAAATCGACTTTGGAGTCAACGAACATATGGCCTTTTCAATTGATTTATCAAAGGCTGTTTTGGAAAACTTAGGCTTTACGAATCAAGAAAACAGTTTGCTGAAATCCAAATTCAGCGTTGACTTAATTGGCTTAGATCCTCAAAAAATAAGTGGCGACATTGTTCTTTCGGGCTTAGTTTACACCGAAAACGAAAAGAAATTTGACGTTCCTGCCATGCAAATTAAAGTTGAACGAGGCGAGTTTATCGACAAGTTAGATATTGTTTCTGAAGTTGTTGATATAGAATTTCGAGGCAAGGTAGATTTCAATGAAATTTCTAGTGTAATTGAAAATCAACTCGCTGCAGTGATGCCGGCGCTTTTCAAACCAAACGAATTAAAGAAAAAAAGGATAGCCAATCATTTTACTTATGACATTCGAGCAAAGAACATCAATGAATTTTTATCCGTTTTTTTACCTGATTTAAATGTGGCAAGTGGAACACGGTTGTACGGTGATTATGACGAATCTTCAGCTGAATTCAAACTGCAATTATTAAGCGATCGATTAAGTTATCAAAACTTTGAAGCAAGCCAAATAGTAATGCGTCAATCATTGATCAATAATAATTTAAATCTCAATATTGATGCTGAAATTTTCAAACTCAACGATTCCGTAAAAGTTCAAAAATTAAACGTCACCACTAACGGAAGCAAAGATTTATATAAAACAGTTGCAAGCTGGAATCCTCAACAAATAAATGAATCGAAGATTTCTTGGGACACCAAAGTTTTATCCAAGAACGAATACGTTTTTGATTTAAACCCATCGTATTTAACTTTAAAAGGCAAACGGTGGGATATTAAAACCAATGCAATTTTTGAACTTCAGGAAGGAGTTGTTTCAATAGACAATTTCCTCTTTGAAAGAGAAAACCAATATATTTCTATCAATGGTAAGGTAAGTCGTTCTGATGAAGACAAAATAAAGTTAAAAGTAAGTCATTTAAAACTCGAAGATTTTGGAGCATTTTTACAAACCCCTCTGGATCTAAAAGGAGAAGTAAATGGATTTGCTTCAATTTCAAATCCTTTTTTAAACTTTGCTTATTCCGGAGATGCTAGTGTTAAAGACCTGAGTATAAATGGTGAAGAAGTTGGGAATGTTTTTGTGCAATCGAATTGGTCGAAAGGAAATGAAAAGATAGAATTAAGTGGTGATTTAGTTTATAGAAAAGCAGAAACGTTCAGTTTCAATGGCGATTACTACATTGATAGAGATAAAAACAACTTAGACTTTAGATTGGTCTTTGATAACACTGATATTTCGTTTACCAATGCTTTTTTAGACCCTAAAGTAGTGGGGAATATAAGAGGAAGATTAAACGGGCAATTAAGTGTTCAAGGTTCTCCAGACAAGCCTTTGTTAAGCGGTAAAGTGGACTTGTCCGATGCGAACGCCTTTATTGGCCTGCTTGGAGTTAATATTCGTACAAATGGAAAGATCAAAGTGGATGAGTACGGTATTTACATGGACAACTTACCGATGATTGATGAAGAAGGCAATACGGGTTCTGCAATTGGTTCCATATATCACGATAATTTCACTAATTGGAATTTTGACATCAATGTAAACCTTGAGGATGACTTATTTCAAAGAGATCCAATTTACAAGTGGAAACCGAAACCTCTGAGTAGATTTTTAATTTTAAACACAAAATACAACGAAAAAGAAGCGTATTACGGCAAAGGTTATGTCACTGGTGTAGCCAATATTAATGGATATTCTGATAATTTATTCGTTACGGCCGATGTAAAAACTGAAAAGGGAACACAAGTCTTTTTCCCTATGTACGGTACGTCGGAGATTGATGACGAAGAGTCCTTTGTGAAATTTCTTAACAAAGACACAACCCTTCGTTTAAACTCCGATAAAATTGATTTCACCGGTGTTGATTTAGATTTAAATTTTAAAGTCACCACTGATGCTAAATTAAAAATCATTTTTGATGAAAAACTAGGGGATGAAATCACCGCTGAAGGGAATGGAAATATTGGTTTAAAAGTCAATAACTTGGGCGACTTGGCCTTGAATGGAACCTATACGGTGAAAGATGGTGTTTACAATTTTGCACTCGGTCCGGTTAAACAAAACTTCTACATACAAGAAGGTGGTTATATCACATGGACAGGTGATCCTTACAATGCCAATTTAAATCTTTCATCGTATTACAAGGTACAAGCCAATATGGCTGAAATTTCGCCAGATCAATTATCCAATCAAGGGACCTCGAATCAAGAAATATTATGTTATTTAGACATTACAGAATCGCTGCTCCGGCCTTCAATCGAGTTTGACATTCAAGCGCCAAAGGCAACAGAATCGGGCAAGGCACTTTTAAGCAGAATCAAAAGTGACCCTGATGAACTAAATCGGCAATTTTTCTCCTTGTTGCTCTGGAAACGATTCCAACCTCTTCAAGGTTCAAATGCAGCAGGTGGTGGAACGGCCCTGGATTTAGCTGCCAACCAAATTAATTCAATGTTATCACAACTTTCCAATAGCTATCAACTGGCCGTGAATTTGGACGCCAATGCATTAACGGGGGATAACAAATTTGAAGTGGGTGTA
>JAHKAT010000285.1 GCA_018825925.1 Bacteroidota bacterium
AATCATAGCGTTTGCGTTTGTTTTTTTCATCCATATAATCTTCTTCTATGGCGAAAAACAAACGTTTTGAGTCCTCTCGAGTTAAATTTGGACCTTCTGATTGAAGCGTATCAGTGAGGATATATAGCTCCTTTTCTACTTCATCGGGGTAATCGACAAAACGAACACGGACCAAAGCAAATTGAAAACCATAGCGTTCTAGTCTTTTTAAAACACGATCAACTCGAAACATTTCACCATTTGCAATAAATCCCATACTACTGTCATCCCCCATCCAATGATAGTTATTTTTAACACACATCAATAAATCACCGGAACACAACTCTTCTTCAAACCAAAGCACCTGACTGCGAATGTGGTTATTGAAAGCGTTTGCCCGTTTATTCGATCGCGTTATAACAATGGTTTCTTCCTTTCCAACATCACCATAACTTTGCTCCAATTGATCTTGCGTATCCTCGCCAGAAAGTCGAACAAGATCACCTTTTGGGAAAATTTGAAACTTGGGAAAATCATACTCCTCTGCAGACCTTAAAAGCGTTGCGTTAAAAAGTACTGCGGAATTTTCGGCTTGGCGCAAAACATGTTCAAGCTGCATTTTACCAATTTTTAAAGCCGGGTAATGGTTTTTTAAGTAGGAAATAGCCAAAGCAGGAGATTCATCAGATCCTACGGGAGGCAGCTGACCCTCATCGCCCAAGAGAATCAATTTACAGCCAATTCCGCCAAATACAAACTCAATTAGGTCGTCCAATAGATTATTTCCAGAAACACTTCCATCGTTTTGCATAGTAAAATCACCTATCATGGATGCTTCATCGACGACGAAAACTGTGTTTTTCATCAAATTAGGCATTCTGGTCACACAATGCGATCCATCCGCTGTAACAGCCCTTCGATAAATCATTTTGTGAATGGTGATGGCCTGTCGACCTGATTTTTGACTCAACACTTTTGCTGCACGACCGGTTGGTGCCATCAATCTTACTTTGACTTTTAATTTAGATAGGCTTTTCACATAGGCACCAAGGATAGAGGTTTTACCAGTTCCTGCGTAACCAGTAAGCACAAAACACAGGTTATCATTCAGGTTAACTGTAAATCGAGCAAGATTATGAATTAACTTTATTTGCTCCTCTGTGGGTTCCATCGCGAAGCATTCTAGGAATACTTTTTTAAGATTTTCAACGGCATCCGTTTGCATGCAATAAAATTAATCTTTTTCAGATGAGTGAACCTTTGACTAATCGGTTTAAAAAAACTACTGAACCATCCTTGGTTGAATCGAAAAAATTGTAGATTTGTTCCAGAAATTGTAAACCATAGAATAATGACAAGCTCTTTATCGCTTTTATTGAAGAAATATTCCGTTCCAGCTCTTTTTACTATCCTGGGAATCACAATGGTAGTTGTGGGTTTAAAGACCAAACAAAACGGACAATATATTATAGCGACCATCATGATGTTGATTGCTGGTTTATTAAGTTTTTTATATAGCTCTGGAAAAGTTTCTTCCAAAGTTTTAACAACTTTAGGAATTGCTGCTGGTATTGGAAGTTTAATAGCAATGGGTATGGCAACTATGTCGGTATACAAAACGGACCAACACATCAAGAAGTTCAATCTTTGTGAAAAAATTGCCATTTCAAATTTACGCGATATAAGAACAGCACAAAAAGCGTACGCTGAAGCAAACGGGAAATATGCCTCAACTTGGGAGGAATTGAACGACTTTATTAAAAATGGAAAAGTTCCTTTCGTTTTAGCTGTGGG
Source organism: Bacteroidota bacterium (assembly GCA_018825925.1). Lineage (GTDB taxonomy): Bacteria > Bacteroidota > Bacteroidia > Flavobacteriales_D > Crocinitomicaceae > UBA2040. Next base: position 1,774 of record JAHKAT010000285.1, read on the forward strand.
AGTTTTGCCTTCTCGTAAAATCACGGAAGCTGAAAGAAATTATATCTATAAAGACAATAGAGCGATTGACAACAATATGACCGAAATGGAAGCATATTTATTGAGTAAATCTCCAAGTCCTGCAGAAGATTTGTTAGGCTACAAAAGAGATACAATCATGGTTTCATTTATGTCTACAAAATTTGGGTCTAAATCATATATGGAAAACAGAATGAAAGAAGGAATTGGCAAATTCTATGCTGATTCTATCACTTCTATCCCTATGTCTGGTGGCAAAAAATGGAAACTTGAGACAAAAGATTCTATTCAAATCGGTTTGGATTTCTTCCCAGCAATTCGAGTATCTGGCAAACTGCCAATTGCCAAAATCGAAGGAGAAAAGCCATTAGAAATGTCATTCGGTAAATTGACATCGAACGACGTAAGTGGTTCGTGGGAACAAAACTAGAATGGGTTTGAAGCAACTAGTTGTTCACCTAGACAGAAACTCAGTTAAGTTTCAGCGCGTAGTGGACAATGAAGCGACGGACGAATTTCATTTTACTTTTACAGATAAAACTGATTTTGGTTATAAGGATCAACTCGACGCTTTTTTAACGAAAACCGATTTTAGAACGATGGATTGGGACGAGTATTCACTATCGTGGTATTCTGAAAAATCAACTCTTCTTCCTTATGCTATTTTTGGAACCACTGATTTAACTTTGGCGTTTCAATTATCTTTCGGAAAAAATACCGACGAAAACGACATTGACTTCAATCGTATTCCAGAACACACCTTGGTGAATTTGTATGAAATACCAATGTGGGTGAAGTCTTTTTTTGTAACTCGATTTCCAAGGATTGTAATTCAACACGTCGGCACGCACGCAATTAGAGGTGCTTTTAATGGTGGCACTTTTGGCTTAAAAATCACACTTCTTCCTTTTCACAATCATTTTTTATTGATGGCCGTGAAAAACAATGATTTGGCATTTTACAATATCTATGATTTTCAAAGTAAAGAGGACGTTTATTATCATTTAGCGCACCTTGTGCAGCAACAAAATTGGAAATCAGACAAAGGAACCGTCGTGATCTCAGAACCTATTTCTGACTATAAACTTTTTGAAGGACTTCAAACAGATTGGAATAAAATAGAATTGTTTTCTAAATTGACACTTCAATCAAACCCACAATTAATGACTCAATACCAACAGTTTTGCGTATAGTTCGAGGTAAGTTAAAATCTCGAAGAATTCAAGTTCCTAAGGGATTTTCTTCAAGACCAACCACCGATTATGCCAAAGAAGGCTTGTTTAATGTTTTAGACAATTTAATCGATTTTGACGGTTTACGTGTTTTAGATTTGTGCTCTGGAACTGGCAATATCTCTCTCGAATTTGCTTCAGGTGATGCCGAAAAAATAGTGAGTGTTGACAATAATTTTGCCTGCGTTAACTACTTGAACAAAATCGCTAAAGAATTAAAAGTCGATCACCAAATTTCTGTTTTTAGATCTGATATTTTTGCCTTTTTAGAAAAAAGTATAGACAAGTTTGATTTGGTTTTTTGCGATGCACCTTACGATTTTAAATTACACGCTGATGTTATCAATAAGGTTTACGAAAGAAACTTGCTGCTTGAAGATGGTCATGTGATTATTGAACATGGAAAACAAACCAACCTGCAGTTTGTGGAAGGGTATTTATATACGAAAAACTATGGTGGTGTTCAGTTTTCATTCTTCCAAAGATAAAAAGGCTTGAACTTCGGACTAGCTTCTACCTCCAACTCTAATTCCTTTTCACTAAATTCGTAAAGCTAGATGAATCATTATCGTTTATATTATGAATAGAAAAGCCTTATTTCCTGGATCTTTTGACCCTTTCACCAAAGGACATGAAGCAATTGTTCACAAATCACTGACACTGTTCGATGAAGTGATCATTGGAATTGGTTTCAACGCTAGTAAAACCTATTACTTCCCAATTGAAAAACGTATAGAGCACATCAAAAGCTTGTTTAAAAACACCCCAGGTGTAAGGGTCTTGACCTACTCTAAATTGACTGTTGAATTTGCAAAAGAAAACAACGCCTTTCATATCATCAGAGGATTGCGCGATGGAAAAGACTTTGACTACGAGAAGTCTATTGCTTTAATGAACAAAGATTTAAACGAACAAATCGAAACTGTTTTCTTGCTTACAGACAATATCTATGGAGCCATTAACTCTACCATCGTTCGCGAAATTCATAAAAACGAGGGTGGTATTGAAAAATTTGTCACAAATTCACACTTGCTTTAAGTTTGGTACAATTTCTGCCTGATCTGTGCGTTGAAGAACAAAACCCATTATCTATGTCGCGAATAACTGTATTCTTTAAAAATCAGTTCGCTTTATTTTTGATACTATCCAACTTCTTGGCTTTTGGGCAAGGTATGGTTGAAATCAAAGGTATGGCGCCTGCTTTTGTTGGCGAGTCCATCGAAGCTTATGAAATTCAAGATTATTTGAGTGATATAGAAGGCTTGCTGAGTAGTTGTAAGGTAAAAGAGGACAGTACTTTTGAGTTAAATTTCAAAATAGAAGAAACTCAAAAAATTGTCATTCGCTCTAAAAACAACCGAGCATTTTTGTATGCTGAACCAAATGGAAGCTACACCGTTTATTTCCCTGAAAAAGATCCTTATTCCCCTATGTTAAAGTCAGGAAATCAAGTCGAATTGTCTTTTATTGACTTGCAACCGACCGATATTAACTACAAAATATTGTCCTTTCAAAGATGGCAAGATGAATACGTCAGTAGGTATTACTCTCTCAAAAGTGTTAATCCAGTGCAGTTTGCTCAAAAATTAGACACTTTTAAAATGAACGTTGAAAAAGCTTATAAATCGGATACGAGTATTTTCTTTCTGAGTTTTGTTCGCTTCTCTATGGCTAATATTGACGAGATTGAATTTGCAGCGTCCAGAAACCGATATGAAAAATATGACTTTTATATTCGACCTTCTCCCGTATTTTACAAAAATGACGTGTATATGGATTACGTCAATCGATATTACCGGAATTTAATTCCGCGCCTTAGTAATCAAACCAACAACAATGTTTATTTAGCAGTATTAAAAGCTAGTCCCACTGCAGTTATGAAAGCGTACGGAACAGAATATTCGTTGCAAAATCTACGTTTGCGAGAGTTGATTTGTATTCAAAGTTTAAGTGAGCAGTTTTATAAAGATGATTTTCCTCAGACCAATATTTTAACCATATTGGATAGTTTGTCTAAAAGAGCGCTGTTTGTCGAACACAGGCAAATTGCTGCGAATGTGATTAAGCGTTTAACACAATTGGTTCCTGGTGCTCGCGTACCTAATTTCACCCTCACAAATTCCTCAAAAGAAATCGAAACCAATTTAAGTTTCAAAGGCAAGCATCTATACATTCATTTTTTCGATCCTAGCTCTAATCAAAATAAAAAGGAACTTCCATTATTAATCGATTTATATAAGAAATATAGAAATTCGATTGAATTCATAACCATTGTTTCTGGAAATTCGAGCGAATACCCGGATTTATCTTTCCCGTGGAAATCATTTTACACCTCAGAAAATGCTGAACTAACAAAATTATTCCAAGTTCGAACCTTTCCACAATATGCGCTCATAGATGCGCAAGGATACTTGGTTAGTTCACCTGCATTAGGTCCTACACCAAATACGCAATACGAAACTATTGAGCGCATTTTGTTCTATGTCAATAAGAAAAAAGAAGACTTAGAAAAAGAATAAACCTATTTCTTATTCGATATTGCAAGTTGATTTAGAATTAACAACGCTACCATTCACGGTTGCACTGCTTTCTTTTTCATATCCATCACAATCTTTTTCAGCCATTCTTTGGGTATAGCCGCTTACGGTATATTTTGATTTGTCGCCAGCAGCATCTGTGCATGTGCATGTAAATTGTTTTTCGCAAGAGATTAATAACGCCGCAGCAGAAATTAATAGGACAGTTAAATTTTTAAGTTTCATGGGATCTATATTTTAAGTAAAA